>DASZCJ010000467.1:0-2232 GCA_035943155.1 Xanthobacteraceae bacterium
CGGGCGTCGCACCCAGTTGCTTAACCTGCTCAACGCCTTCGGCTGAGATGCACCTCGTTCCGTTTGACCCTGTCCGCCGCGGCCCGTAAATAGACAAAAGCCTCGAAAATGGAGCGAGCGATGCGGGATGTTTTCATCTGCAATGCGGCGCGCACGCCCATCGGCCGCTACGGCGGCGCGCTCGCCAAGGTTCGCACCGACGATCTTGCCGCCGTGCCGATCAGGGCGCTGGTTGCGCGCAACGCCAAAGCCGATTGGTCGCGCCTCGATGACGTTTATTTCGGCTGCGCCAATCAAGCCGGCGAGGACAACCGCAATGTCGCGCGCATGGCCTTGTTGCTCGCCGGCCTGCCGGACTCCATTCCGGGCATCACCGTCAACCGGCTCTGCGCTTCGGGGCTGAACGCGGTCGGCGATGCTGCGCGCGCGATTCGCTGCGGCGAAATGGATTTCGCCATTGCCGGCGGCGTTGAATCGATGACGCGCGCGCCGTTTGTGATGGGCAAGGCTAGCGAGGCGTTTGCGCGGTCGGCCGAAATCTACGACACCACGCTTGGCTGGCGCTTCATCAACCCGGTGCTCAAGGCGCAATACGGCGTGGATTCGATGGCGGAAACCGGCGAAAACGTCGCCGAGGAATTCCAGGTCACGCGCGCCGATCAGGACGCCTTCGCGCTGCGCTCGCAGCAGCGCGCCGGCAAGGCCGCGGCTGCCGGCTATTTCGCCGAGGAGATCGTTGCGGTCGAAGCGCAAGGGGACAAAGGCGGCAAAGCCGGGCCGACCGTGGTTAATAAAGACGAGCATCCGCGGCCCGATACCACGCTGGAGAACCTGCAGAAGCTCAAGCCGATCGTGCGCAATCCGGGCACCATCACCGCCGGCAACGCGTCCGGCATCAATGACGGCGCCGCCGCGATTATTCTTGCCAGCGAAGCGGCGGCCAAGGCGCATGGACTTAAACCCCGCGCCCGCGTGCTCGGCATGGCATCGGCGGCGGTGCCGCCGCGCATCATGGGCATCGGCCCGGTGCCTTCGACCAAGAAATTGCTGGCGCGGCTCGGCCTCGAGATCGGCGATTTCGATCTGATCGAAATTAACGAGGCTTTCGCCTCGCAAGGCATCGCCTGCCTGCGCCAGCTCGGCGTCGCCGAAGACGCCGAGCACGTCAATCCGCATGGCGGCGCCATCGCGCTCGGCCATCCGCTCGGCATGTCGGGCGCGCGGCTGACGCTCACCGCGGTGCACGGCTTGGAAAAGCGCGGCGGCAAGTACGCGCTCGCCACCATGTGCGTCGGCGTCGGGCAGGGTGTGTCGCTGGCGCTGGAGAAGGTTTGAGCGTCGTTCCGGACGGCCCGTTCCCTCACCTGTTCGCGGTACGGGATGTTTTTTTGGTTCGCTTGCAAGAGACTTTGTGGTTGCCTCCCCCTTGTGGGGGAGGCCGGTGAACGGAGTGAGCCGGGAGGGGGGTAGTCTTTTTAGAACCCCCTCCCTACCCTCCCCCACAAGGGGGGAGGGATCACACGGGGGTACGCCGTACGATTTGATCTAACGACTAACAATCCCGCTCAAGGAGAACCTCGCGTGCCGATGTCGCCGGGCTATATCCCGTTTCATCCGAACCCGTCAAAGCCGAAGTTCAAGCTGCCGCCCGGCGCGGTCGATGCGCATTGCCATGTGTTCGGGCCGGAAAACAAATTTCCGTATGCGCCGGAGCGTAAATACACGCCGTGCGACGCGCCGAAGGAAAAGCTGTTCGCGCTGCGCGATTTTCTCGGCCTCGACAAGAACGTGATCGTGCAAGCCTCGGCCCATTCCAAGGACAATCGCGCGATGGTCGACGCGCTCGAAGCGGCGAATGGCAAAGCCAAGGTTGGGCGAGCTAGAGGCGTCGCTTTCGTCGGCGAAGAGGTGACCGACGCCGAGCTGCAATGGATGGATAAAGCCGGCGTGCGCGGCGTGCGGTTTAATTTCCTCAAGCGGCTGGTCGATTTCACGCCGCGCGACGTGCTGGCGCGGATCGCGGCGCGCGTCGAAAAGCTCGGCTGGCATATCGTGATTTATTTCGAAATGCCGGATCTGCCGGAACTGGAAGACTTCTTCACCGCGTTGCCGACCGCAGTGGTGGTCGATCACATGGGCACGCCGGACGTTAAGAAGGGCGTCGAGCACCCGGAGAACCAGCGTTTGCACCGTTTGATGGACAAGCACAAGAATTTCTGGGTCAAGGTGACC
>DASZCJ010000468.1:0-1599 GCA_035943155.1 Xanthobacteraceae bacterium
GTATCAGGATCTGCTGAGATCCAGATCTGACTAGCATTACAGTAATTGCTCAGCTGGGTGGTAGCCCTGCGTAGCAGGAGCTGCCGCCCAATGATGGTTGACGCGGTCACGAGCGGCTCGATTCAAGCTCTGTGTGACGCAGGATATCGACCTCAGCACGCTGAGCCACGCGGGGAAGGATGAACTTATCCTGTCGCTGGTCGACCAATTGGAAGCAGCACTGGCGCGGATCGGTGAGCTTGAGAAGCGTCTGGCGAGGTTCGAGCGCCCAGCCAAGACGCCGGACAATTCCTCGCTGCCGCCGTCGAAAGGGCAAAAACCTGATCGTCCCATGGGGAAGAAGCCGCCGCGCACGGGCCGTCCCGGGTTTGGGCGGACACTGCATCCGAACCCGGATCGCGTGTTCGACGCGAGGCTAACCGCCTGTCCGAAGTGCCAGGCGGCATTTCCGGCGACCTTGCAGACCCCGCAGCAGATCTACGAACGCATCGAGCTGCCGCCGATCAAGCCGGACGTGACGCAGGTACGCCTGTTCGGGGGTCGCTGCGCCTGCTGCGGTGAGCGGGTGAGCGCGGCCGCGCCGGCCGGGCTGGAACCCGGTTCGCCATTCGGTCAGTCGATTGCCGCCTTGGTGGTCTACCTGCACTACACACACGCGATCGGCATGGAACGACTGGCCACGCTGATGGATGAGATCTTCTCGCTCACCCTCAGCGAGGGGGCGATCAGCAACATGCTGGCCCGCGCGCGTGAACCGCTGCTGGTGGCGGCGGCAACGATCCGCGCGACGGTGCTCGCCAGTCCGGTGGTGTGTTCCGATGAGACCTCCGCGCGGGTGAGCGGCAAGAATTGGTGGGAGTGGGTGTTCATCGGCACTCTGGCCGTGCTGCATGTGATCCGCCCCAGCCGTGGCAAGGCAGTGGTTCAGGCACTGTTCGGCGAGATCAGGCCGATGGTCTGGGTGTCTGATATGCTGGGCAGCCAACGGGGCCACGCCGTCGAATGGCAAGTCTGCCTGGCGCATCTGCTGCGCGATGCGACATACGCCATCGAATGCGGCGACACCGCCTTCAGCGCCGCGTTCAAGCGCCTGCTGCTGCGTGCGATCGCCATCGGGCGACGGCGTGACGAGCTGAAGGACAGCACGCTGAGGCAATACCTTGCCGACCTAGATCGCCGGCTCAACCGCATCATGGCAGCTGTTCCAATCGGCGAGCCGGGACGCAAGCTGCGCAAACGCATCGCCGCCAACCGGGCGCATCTGTTCGTCTTCGTCGCCAATCGGCATGTGCCCTATACCAACAACGTCTCCGAGCGGCATCTCCGTCCCAGCGTCATCTTCCGCAAGGTCACCAACGGATTCCGTTGCGAGTGGGGAGCCGAAACTTATGCCGCATTCCGCTCCCTCGTCAGCACCGCAAAGGCCAACCGCGCACCGGTGCTCGACGTGCTGCGCTTCGTGCTCGCCACAAAAATTCCCGAGCAGCTACCGGCCTTACCGGGGTGAGCAATTACGATATTAGTCAGGCACCGAGTATCGGCCAGTCATATAGAAGGCGCTGATCGCGGCCGGCGCGTCGGTTGTCGGTTGCGCCATTC
>DASZCJ010000469.1:0-5854 GCA_035943155.1 Xanthobacteraceae bacterium
GATCGAGGCCGGGCGACCATCTATGTCCGCAGTAGCTCCAAAAGATGGGGTAATCGGCCGGCAGCCTGTGGATAAGCTGAAGATTTTTGGGTGCTGCGCTTCAGGCTGATGGTGAAACGAGGTCCGTGAACACGGCCTCAAGCATCAGAAGGAGAAGCGCAGCATGGACCATTTTGCTGGACTAGACGTATCGGTCAAGGTGACCAGCATCTGCATTGTGGATGACACTGGCAAGATCGTTCGGGAGGTGAAGGTTGCGAGCGAACCTGAAGCGTTGTTGGCGGTGCTGAAGAACCCCGCCTACCACTTCAAGCGGACATTCCCAACGGCTGCGCGGTAAAGAACGCGACGATCTCCTTGCGTGCGCGCTATAGCCTGTACTACGCCGGTTCGCGAAACGCGGGCTTCATGCCTTGCGGCAGTGGCATGCGGAATGTGTTGAGTATCATCGAAACCAGGGCGTAATAGCCGAGAATACCGACCAGCTCGACGGAGCCGGCCTCGCCTAAGATTTTTTGCACCCGGTTAAACGTCGCAGCGCTGACGCGGCGTTTGGCATAAAGCTCCTTGGCCAAGGCATAGATCGCCATCTCGTCGCGCGGCGCCGATTTAGGCGCTCGGCCGGCCTGGATGTCGCGGATGGTCTGCGGCTTGACGCCTTGCTTCTCCGCCATCGGCGCGTGCATCGCCCATTCGTATTGCGCTTTCCAGTGCTGCGCAGTCACCAGGATAGCGAACTCGGAAAGCCTTGGCGGCACGCTCGTCTTAAATCTGAGATGCCCGCCGAGTTTCTGGGCGAGGTCGCCGAAAGCCGGCGCATGCAGATAAACTGCGAACGGGCCGGCCAATTTGAATTGACCACGCGGGCCTGAGCGGATCGATTCCGCCAGCGCACGCTGCTCGGCGGTCAATGCTTCCTCGGACAATGCGGGCAAGCGCGGCGATTGCATGTTCGGCATGATTTTTCCTTTCGGTCCATGAGCGGCTGGGCGATCGCCTCATTCGTCGTCGCCTGCAACGCCAATCTGTAACGGCAATCTGTAACGCCAAGGTAGATCCGATACTGGCGTTTTATTGCACTGTCGACCAGGTAGGGCACCGGACTCGGCCTGTGACCACATCTGCTCCGCTGCGCCGGCGCGGACCAGCTTTGATCATCGATCACCACAAACGGCCTGTCCCGAATTTGTCCAAAGTTGAGCAATGGCAGCTTTGAGTTTGGAAATCCTCGCCTCACACCCCGATTTTTAACCATTCATTAACCATCCCTGGACAGATTATTAACCAATTAGAATCATCCAAAAACGGAGAGGCGTAGTGTCGAGCCTCATTATCCAACGTCAATCGCTGAAATTTAAAGCCCGCACCTATATGGCGTTCGTTTTTACGCCACGGGCGCCGATCGCAGATTGGCTTATGGAGCTCGACGCCACCCTTGAGCGGTCAAAGAGCTTCTTCGCCGGTCATGCCGTCGCGCTCGATCTATCGGAGGTGCGATTAAGTTCGAACGGAATTGCGCATCTCATCGCGAATCTTGCGGAGCGCAACATCCGGGTGCTCGGCATTGAAGGCATTGAGCCGCTCGATGCGGCGGGGCTGCCGCCTGTGCTTCGGAGCGGTCGCGGCGCACCAGATTGCGAGTTGCGCGAGCCGGAGTCTACCGCCGTACCCGCTCCCGCAGCCGAGGACGCGCCACGCGCCAATCAAGCGCCGGCATCCCTCCTCATCGAGGAGCCGGTTCGCTCCGGGCAATCGATCGCCTTCACTGAAGGCGATGTCACCATTCTCGGCTCAGTCGGGTCGGGAGCTGAAATCCTCGCCGGCGGCTCGATCCACGTTTACGGAACGCTGCGCGGTCAGGCGATGGCGGGCGTTACTGGCAACCGCCGCGCCCGCATTTTTTGTCACCGCTTTGAGGCCGAGCTCTTGGCTATCGGCGCCTATTACAAAACGGCTGACGAAATCGAAGCGAGCGTACGCAATGGACCGGCTCAGGCCTGGCTGGACGGCAATACCCTGAAAATTTCAACGATGAACTAGGAAAGAACGAAAGGTCGCGAAGATGAACGACAAGAAATCGGCCCGCGTACTGGTTGTGACATCAGGCAAGGGCGGCGTCGGCAAGACGACATCGACTGCGGCGCTGGGCGCCGCGCTCGCCCACCAAGGCGATAAGGTGGTGGTCATCGATTTTGACGTCGGCCTGCGCAACCTCGACTTGGTGCTGGGGGCCGAGCGGCGCGTTGTCTTCGACCTGATCAACGTCATCCACGGCGTAGCGAAACTGCCGCAAGCCCTTATTCGCGACAAGCGGTTGGAAAATTTATATCTGCTGCCAGCCTCGCAAACCCGTGACAAGGACGCGCTCACCGAAGATGGCGTCGCCAAGGTGATTGCAGAGCTGCGCTCAAAATTCGATTGGATCGTCTGTGACAGCCCGGCCGGTATCGAGCGGGGGGCAACGCTGGCGATGCGGCACGCCGATGCCGCGATCATTGTCGCCAATCCCGAAGTGTCATCGGTCCGCGATTCCGACCGCATTATCGGTCTTCTCGATTCGAAGACTGAGAAGGCCGAACGCGGCGAATGCGTCGACAAGCACCTCTTGATCACTCGTTATAATCCTTGGCGGGCGGCTCGCGGCGAGATGCTGTCGATCGACGATGTGCTCGAAATCCTATCGATACCGCTCCTCGGCATCATTCCGGAAAGTGAAGAGGTGCTGCGCGCCTCGAATATCGGATCCCCGGTGACGCTCAATAGCCCCCTTAGCGCTCCTGCTCGTGCCTATTTCGAAGCCACGCGCCGGCTGAAGGGCGAAACGATTCCAGTGAAGATTCCGAGCGAAAGCCGAGGCATTTTCAACAAGCTGTTCGGACGGAAAGCAGCATGAAGCTCTTCAATCTGTTTCGTCGCGGTTCCGCGCCGGTTGCGCGGGAGCGGCTGCAAATTCTCCTCGCACACGAACGCAACGCGGTTCACCAGCCCGATCTGCTTGGCATTCTGCGCGAGGAAATCCTCGGGCTGATCAGCCGCCATGTCTCGTTCGATCCCGACAAGGTGCAGATCAAGATGGATCGCGGCAAATCGGTATCGACGCTTGCCGTCGACATCGAGATTCCAAACACACGCGGCGCCTCGGTCATGGTGTCGCAAACTGCTCGGCCAGCGCCAGACCGGCGGCGCAAACGCGCCGTGTCTGAAATCGATCAAAGGGTGGCTTGATGCGCACCATTGCATTCCTCACACAAAAGGGCGGCGCGGGCACAACCACGCTTGCGGCATCGCTCGCTGCAACAGCAGCGTGTACCGGCGAAAGGGTGATCGTGCTTGACCTTGATCCGCTGCAATCCCTGGTGCGCTGGGCCAAGCGCCGAGAATCAGCAAAGTCTGCGAACAAGGTTATCGTCGAGCCGATCGAACGCGATCGGCTACCGCGTCTACGGACGATCCTCGAAGGACTCGCCGGGGCTGGTTTCACGCTGGCGATTTTCGATACATCCGGCGCCGACGCCACAGCGGTTCGCCTCGTCTCCGAGGTCGCGGACCTCTGCCTACTGCCGGCGCGTCCGACATGCTTGGATGTGGAGGCGGCAGCAGCAACTTTCCGCGCCGTATTTTTGGCCAAGCGCAAAGCCGCGTTCGTGCTGAACCAGTGCCCATCGAGCTACCACAGCACGCGGGCGAGCGAAGCGGCAAAACGCTTAATCAGCCTTGGCGTCTTGGCCGAGCCGATGTTGTCGGCGCGGATGGTTTTTCAAGATGCGACTGCTGTCGGCCTCGGCGTTACCGAATATGCGCTCTTCAGCAAGGCAGCCGAGGAAATCGCCACGCTATGGAAATGGAGTCGCGGCCAGCTTGCCGCGGGCGAACGGCCAAGTCGAAAGGCGGCCGCTTAGCCGCACATCGGAAGTAAATTTTCGCGGGAATCTACGCCATTTTGGCGGTGCATGCGCCTTACGCTATGAATAGCGGATGGCGCTCGCGGTCAGAGCTCTGTTCTTCGATGTGTTCGGCACGTTGGTCGATTGGCGCAGCTCAATTGCCCGCGAGGCCGAGGCTTTGCTCAAGCCGAAGGGCTTGACGCTCGACTATCCGGCCTTCGCCGACGCCTGGCGCGGCGAATATCAGGGCGCGATGGAAGAAGTGCGCGCCGGACGTATTGCGTTCTGCAAGCTCGATGTCCTGCATCGGCGCAACCTCGAACTGACCCTTAAACGATTTGGCGTCGCCGATCTGAGCGAGGACGACAAGCGCAAGCTTAACTTAGCCTGGCACCGCCTCGACGCTTGGCCGGACGTAGCGCGCGGCCTCGCCCGGCTGAAGCGCAACTATCTGCTGGCGCCGGTCTCGAACGGTAATATTTCGCTGATGGTCGATCTGGCGCGCCGCAACGATTTTCCCTGGGATGCCATACTCGGCGCCGAGATCGCCGGCGACTACAAACCGAAGCCTCGCGTCTATCTCGCTGCCGCAGCGGCATTCGATCTTGGGCCGCAAGCTTGCATGATGGTGGCGGCCCATTCCAGCGACCTTGCCGCCGCCGCGGCGCTCGGGTTGCGGACCGCCCATGTGGCGCGGCCGAACGAGCATGGTCCGGGCCGTGGTGAGGCGGCTCCGACGGTCGCGGTCGATATTGCGGTGAAAAATCTTGAAGAGCTGGCGGGGAAGCTCGGGGTTTTAGGCGCCTTTCCGCTCATTCCCGCGGAACGCGGGAATCCAGAAAAATAAAAGCACTGGCGACGTTCGTAAGCTTGTTCTCACGCCCTTGCGGGGACGAGCGGCAGGAGTGAGGCGCGAACTAAGCCGCGCGGCGGACGAAATACTGTTGCCGCTCGCAAATCCTTTGCGCGGCGCGCTGCATCTGCGACTCAAATACTTGGTCGGTGATGCGGCTTAGAAATTTCAGGGTGGCGATCATTGTCGTGCTCCCCGTCGCGATCCGTCCATTAACCGCACCCTAAGCCTCGCTCTGGCATTCGGAAGTGACCGCAATCACAGGATTGCGTTTTCCATTTAACCTACTGATAATTCGGGCGAAAGCTGCGCGTACTCAACCGTCAATCGGGGGATAATCGGTATAACCCGCCGCCGCGCCGCCATAAAACGTCTTACGATCCGGCGGATTGAATGGGCCGCCGCGGCAAAAACGGATCGGCAAATCGGGATTGGCGAGAAATAGCACGGCGAACGAGACTAGGTCGGCGTAGCCGCCGCGGATCACGGCATTGGCGCGCGCGAGATCGTAGCCTTTGTTGCCGATCAGCGCGCCGCGCCAATGTTTGCGGAAGAAACGAATGTCCGGCACTTCGCCGGCCGGCACGGGATCGCCGGCGGCGGACTCGACCACGTGCAGATAGCCAAGGCCAAAGTGATTGAGTTCGCCGACCGCGGTCGCGAATGTCGCGGCCGGATTGCTGTCGCGCATATCGTTGAACGGATTGGTCGGGGAGAGCCGCACGCCGACCCGCTCGGCGCCCCATTCACCGACGATCGCCTCGGTGATTTCAATGAGAAAGCGAGCGCGGCTGAGCGCATCGCCGCCATAGCGATCGGTGCGCCGGTTGGCGCCATCGCGCAGAAACTGATCGATGAGGTAGCCATTGGCGCCATGCAGTTCGACGCCGTCAAATCCGGCCGCGCGGGCGTTGCGTGCACCGTGCCGGTAATCCTCGACGATCCCGACAATCTCCGATGTGTCGAGCGCGCGCGGCGTGACAAAGGGTTTCATACCATCCGCCGTCATCGCCTGGCCCGCCGGCGCAATCGCCGACGGCGCCACCGGCAGCGCGCCGTCGGGCTGCAATGATGGATGCGAAATCCGCCCGACATGCCAGAGCTGCAGGAACATGCG
>DASZCJ010000470.1:0-2891 GCA_035943155.1 Xanthobacteraceae bacterium
TTACCGCAAGCTCGCCAAGGGCCTTGAGCTCCGAGGACTAAGTCATGACGAACGGCGCCATGAGTACGCAGAATACGCAAAATACGCAGTGCTGTATTGCCGGCGGCGGACCGGCTGGAATGATGCTCGGCTTTCTTCTGGCGCGAGCGGGAGTTCGCGTGATGGTGCTGGAAAAGCACGCCGATTTTCTCCGCGATTTTCGCGGCGATACAGTGCATCCGTCCACCCTCGAACTCATATACGAGCTCGGCCTGCTCGACGAATTTCTAAAGTTGCCGCATCGCAAGGTCGATCGGCTGTCGCTGCAGATCGGCGAGCAGCGTGTGCGGATAATCGATCTGACGCATCTGCCGGCCCACTGCAAATACATCGCGTTAATGCCGCAATGGGACTTTCTTAGTTTCCTGGCCGACCACGGCCGGCGCTACAAACAATTCGACCTGCGCATGCGCGCCGAAGCGACCGATTTGATCGAGGAGGGCGGTCGCATCGTCGGCCTGCGCGTCAACACGCCCGAAGGAAAATTAGCTATCCGCGCCGACCTCGTTGTTGGCTGCGATGGTCGCCATTCGATCGTGCGGGAGAAAGCCGGTCTGCACAGCGACGACTATGGTGCGCCGATGGACGTGCTGTGGTTCCGCATCACGCGCAAGGATAGCGACGGTGCCGATGTGTTCGGTCATATCGCAGCCGGAACGATGCTGGTCACGCTCGATCGTGGCGATTACTGGCAATGCGCCTTTGTCATTCCGAAGGGTGGAATCGAACGGGTCAAGGCGAGCGGGATCGAGGCGTTCCGCAATCGTGTGGTCGAACTCTCGCCGTTCCTCGCCGACCGCGTCGCCGAACTTAAAAGTTTCGATGACGTCAAGCTGTTAAGCGTCGCAGTCGATCGTTTACGGCAATGGTGGCGGCCGGGGCTGATTTGCATCGGCGACGCAGCCCACGCGATGTCGCCGATCGGCGGCGTCGGCATCAATATCGCCGTGCAGGATGCGGTGGCGGCGGCCAACCGCCTGGCCGCGCCGCTGAAAGCGGGTCAGGTAACGGATAACGATCTGCAAGCGATACAGCAACGCCGCACTTTCCCGGCGCGCATGACACAGCAAATTCAGCTCACCATGCAGAACCGGATCATCAGTCCGGCTCTGCAAGCGACCCGGCAGCCGAAGCCGCCGCTCCTGTTCAGACTATTCGATGCGTTTCCGATCTTGCGGCGGGTGCCGGCGCGTTTGTTGGCGCTGGGCATCCGGCCTGAGCACGTGCAAACGCCCGATGCCTCTGCCGCCACCTAGTGTGGTGGATTCGAAGTTCCTACGATTAAGCGGCTGGCTCGGATAGGAACTTCAAATCCAAAAACCACACTAGAATCATAAATTTGCTAGTGTCCCTTTGATTCCGAAGTTCGCGCCAGAGGCGCCGCAAACACTTGCGAACTTCGGAATCGGGACACTAGTCGCATTTAGTTCCGCCGCTGCATTTCGGTTGCCGCGCGCGCCAAAATTTCAGCCAAATGCGCTTCCGCTTCGGCGTCGCTTTGCAGCCGTTTGGCCACTGTCTCGCGCAAATGATCGAATGCGGCTTCGACGAGCGGTGGCAAGCTTCGGCGCCCCTCGCGCTCGCCGCGCGCCGCGCGCCGCCAGCGGTTGACGCGTTCGCCGATCGCGGCCAGCCGGTCGAGCACGACCTCGGCAAGGTCGCGGTTAGCGTCAAGATAGGCGCGGCCTTCGTCGGTGATGGTGTAAAGCTTTTTTGCGCCTTCGCTTGATACCGTCACATAGCCCGCTTCTTCCAGAAAGGTCAGCGTCGGATAAACGATGCCGGGACTGGGGCTGTACCACTCGGCGGTTTTCTCCTCGACCAATTTGATGATTTCGTAGCCGTGGCGCGGTGCCTGCGCGATGAGCGCCAGCGCCACGAGCCGTAGGTCGCCTTGGGCCAGCATCCGGCCGGCGCGCATATCGTCGGGATTCATGCCGCCACCGTGGCGGCCGCCAAAGCCAAATTCGCCGAAACGACCGCGCCGGTGGCGACCGGCAGCCCATCGATAAGATCCACAATGTCCATGCATTTTCGTATTTCTCCCTAATTTAGGTATATCTGTAGATATATCTTTATTAGATATAACGCAAGATATATCTTTGGCAGCCGAATTTGCTGCATTTCGGCGATGGCGGCGCGCCGCACACGAGGACTACAATGCAAGGATGTTCGCGACCTTCTTTCATGAATTAAAGCAGGCCGGCCTGCCGGTGACGCTGCGTGAATATCTGACGCTGATGGAGGCGATGGAGGCAGACCTCGCCGGCCGCCGGGTGGACGATTTCTATTACCTGTCGCGCGCTGCGCTGGTGAAGGATGAGCGCAATCTCGACAAATTCGATCAGGTCTTTGGCCAGGTGTTTAAGGGCCTCGATCTCGTCGAGCAGGCGCTGGAGGGGGAAATTCCAGCCGAGTGGCTGAAAAAGCTCGCGGAAAAATACCTCACCGAGGACGAGAAGAAGCAGATCGAGGCGTTGGGCGGGCTCGACAAACTGCTCGAAACGCTGCGGCAGCGGCTCGCTGAGCAACGCGGTCGTCATCAGGGCGGCAAGAAGTGGATCGGCACCGCCGGCACCTCGCCGTTTGGAGCCTACGGTTACAATCCGGAAGGCGTGCGCATCGGTCAGGATAAGAATCGCAATTTTCGCGCGGTAAAGGTCTGGGACAAGCGCGAGTTCAAGGATCTCGCCGGCGATGTCGAGCTTGGCACCCGCAACATCAAGATCGCGCTGCGCCGCTTACGTAAATTTGCGCGCACTGGCGCGCCGGACGAGCTCGATCTCGACGGCACGATCAAAGGCACCGCGCATAAAGGCTATCTCGACATTCTGATGCGGCCGGAGCGGCAC
>DASZCJ010000471.1:0-2750 GCA_035943155.1 Xanthobacteraceae bacterium
TGCCTGCGTAGTGCAGACGATGTAGCCGGCCCGAGCGGTGCGGTACTTAATGACCGCCTCTACGCCGCGACAAGGAGCAAATGCTGGACCAATCGCCGCGAATAAGCGCTTGCTTTTTGGCTTTGCTCTAGCCTTTTTACACCAACTCGACTAGGCGTCGCGAAAAAGGGTAACCCGGAAAAGCTCCTGATTGATGCTCGGCAATACGTTTGGTCAGGTCGCGGCCGGTTGCGCTGCCGACATAATAGCTGCCGTCGCAGCAATGGAGCATGTAAACAAATGCGCTCATTGGGCTTAGAATAGAAAAAGAGCAGATTGCTGCACAACGCCCGCTCATCCTTCGAGGCTCGCTTCGCTCGCACCTCAGGATGACGGAACAAAGGGAGGAGTTTCCCATGGACGACATCACCAAGCGCGAACCGATCAAGATCACCGCCGAGGACGTCAACCCGCGCTACAATTGGGGCCGGCATCTGCCGGTGCTCGGCACCATGGGCGTCGATTTCGAGGAGCGCGTCGATTATCGGCGCATGCACCGTTATCGACTCGGCCGCGCCCAAGCGGCGCTGGAAGCCTCCGATCTCGGCGCGCTGTTGTTGTTCGACGACAACAATATCCGCTACGTCACCTCGACCAAGATCGGCGAATGGGCGCGCGACAAGCTCTCGCGCTGGACGCTGCTGCCGCGTGGCGGCGATCCGATCCTGTGGGATTTCGGTTCGGCGGCGGTGCACCACAGGCTCTATTCGCCGTGGCTCAAGCCCGAGAACTGCAAAGCGGGCCTGGTCGGCTTGCGCGGCACCGTCGATCCTGCCTTCGGTCTGATGAAGCATCACGCCGAGGAAATGGCGGCGATCCTCAAATCCGCCGGCGTCGCCAAAATGCCGATCGGTGTCGACATCATCGAGCCGCCGATGATGTTCGAACTGGAAAAAGCCGGGCTGAAGGTCAAGGACGGCCAGCAGGTGATGTTGGAAGCGCGCGAAGTGAAATCCGCCGACGAGATTGCGCTCCTAAACCGCGCCGCGGCGATGGTCGACGGCGCCTATCAGCTGATCGACGAGGAGTTAAAGCCCGGCGTGCGCGAGAACGAGATCGTCGGCAAGGTCAACGAATTTCTTTATCGCCACGGTTCCGACGACGTCGAAGCGATCAACGCCATTTCCGGCGAGCGCTGCAATCCGCATCCGCACAACTTCACCGACCGCATGGTGCGGCCCGGCGATCAGGTATTCTTCGACATCCTGCAAGCGTTCATGGGCTATCGCACCTGCTACTACCGCACTTTCAATGTCGGCCGCGCCACGCCGGCGCAGCAGGACGCTTACAAGCTCTGCCGCGAATGGCTCGACAAGGCGATCGAGCTGATCAAGCCCGGCGTGACGACCGACAAGGTTTGCTCGGTGTGGCCCAAAGCGCCGGACTTCGGCTTCCCCGACGAACTCTCCGCGTTCGGCTTGCAGTTCGGCCACGGCCTTGGCTTGAACCTGCACGAGCGGCCGATCATCAGCCGCGTCGTCTCGCTCGATCATCCGACCGTGATCAAGGAAGGCATGGTGTTTGCGCTCGAGACCTATTGCCCGGCCAAGGACGGCTATTCGGCCGCGCGCATCGAGGAGGAGGTGGTGGTCACCGACAAGGGCCACACCATCATCTCGCTGTTCCCGGCGGAGCAATTGCCGATCGCCGCGAAGTATTGAGAATCGGACAATCACCTCTCCCCGCTGCGCGGGGAGAGGTCGGATTGCAAAGCAATCCGGGTGAGGGGGCCTTTCCACGATTCTGAGGCCAGTGGCAACGCCCCCTCATCCCAACCTTCTCCCCGCACGCGGGGAGAAGGAGTGTGTGCTGCACCGCGTCCGGGAAATGTAATAATACGCCCTCCTGATGCCCTCCCCCTCACTCCCCAAAATCGCCGTCGCCGAAACGCTGGCGCAAAAAATCGCCGCGCTCGATCCGGCGAAACTGCCGAGCGCGGTGCGGCGCAAATGCGAAGAGCTGTTAATCGACGTGGTCGGGCTCGCGGTGAGCGCGCGCAACGAAAATTACGTGAAAAGCGCGCTTGCGGCTTGCGACGATGACGGGCCGTGTACCGCGATCGGCCACGCGCGCACGCTGTCCGCCGCAGCCGCGGCGCTCGTCAACGGCACGGCGATTCACGGCGAGGATTTCGATGACACGTTCGAGGGCGGCCCGGTCCATGCCGGCGCCGTCATCGTGCCGGCGGTGCTCGCCGCCTGCGAGCGGCACAAGTGCGACGGTAACGCGGCGCTGCTCGGCCTCGCGGTCGGCGTCGAGACGATGTGCCGGCTGTCGCTCGTCGCGCCCACCCTCACGCACAAAGCCGGATTTCATCCCACCGCCGTGTTCGGCGCGATGGGTGCCGCGGCGGGTGTCGGCGCTGCATTACAGCTTTCGCCGCGCCAACTCGTCGATGCGCTCGGCAATGCCGGCTCGATGGCGGGCGGCATCATTGAATATCTCGCCGAAGGCGCCTGGACCAAGCGGCTGCATGCGGGCTGGGCGGCGCAAGCTGGCATCCGCGCCGCGCTGTTAGGCGGTGCCGGTTTTTTAGGTCCGCGCACAGTGTTCGAAGGCGCGCACGGTTTCTTTCATGCGTTTGCGCATACGGCCGCCGGCGATTACGCCATGCTGACCGACGGCTTCGGCACGCAATGGGTCACCGAGACGTTGGCGTTCAAGCCCTATCCGTGCGGGACCATGACCCATCCCTATATCGATTGCGCGCG
>DASZCJ010000472.1:0-8986 GCA_035943155.1 Xanthobacteraceae bacterium
GAATGATAAAAAGCACGCCGGCCATGATGCCGCCGAGCGTGCGATGCATCAGCCAGCCGATATAGGTTGCAAGCTGCTGCGCTTCGGGCCCCGGCAGCAGCATGCAATAGTTCAGCGCATGCAGAAACCTTTCCTCCGAGATCCAGCGTTTTTCATCGACAATGATTCGATGCATTACGGCAATCTGGCCGGCCGGTCCGCCGAAGCTGAGCAGCGCGACGCGCGTCCACACGCGGAACGCCTCGCCTAGAGAGACGCCGTGCGCCGCATTCGCGGTGGATTTGCCTGTGGCAGTCAGTTCAGTTGGCAAGGTTCAGCTCTGTGTTTTGGCGGGCACCCTTGCCGGCTGAGTTGCGGCGACGCTGTGCCGAGCCGATTGTAAAGCTCACGGCGGTTGAAGGCGGGATATTTGGAGAGTGTCCGTCCATGCGCAATCTCCTCGCCATGCGAGTGACGCGCAGAGCTTGGACGAGATACGTCTGACGGGAAGTCTGCTTTTCCCCAACGAGGAATCTAGATCGAGCCGATCGAGCGCGCAAGCAACCTTTTGTCTGGCCGGTATGCCGCTCCGGCTCCCCGGTTTCACGCCGCGATGCCGATCCGTTTGATCTCCCATTCAAGCTTGATGCCGGACTGCGCCTCGACCTTGCTGCGCACTACCTCACCGAGCGTCTCAATCTCCGCGGCGGTTGCATCGCCGCGATTGATCAGAAAATTGCAGTGCATCTCCGAAACCTGAGCGCCGCCGTTTTGCAGGCCGCGGCAGCCGGCGGCATCGATCAATTGCCAGGCTTTGCCGCCCGGCGGATTTTTGAACGTCGAACCGCCGGTGCGGCTTTTCACCGGCTGGGTCGCTTCGCGCGCCTCGGTGATTTTTTCCATTTCGGCGGCGATAAGCTTCGCATCGCCGCGTTCGCCTGCGAACAAGGCTTCGGTGAAAATGTAATCGTCCGGCGCGCCACAATGGCGATAGGCGTAACGCATGTCGGCATTGCCTAGGACGTGAATGGCGCCCCGCCGATCGACCGCGCGCGCTTCGATCAGTACGTCTTTGGTTTCGCGCCCATAGGCGCCGCCATTCATGCGTAACGCGCCGCCGACCGCGCCGGGGATACCGCGCATGAACGCCAGCCCGGCGATACCAGCCTCCAGCGCCGCGCGGGCTATTTTGACATCGGGCACGGCAGCGCCGGCGCGAATCCGCGTGCCTTCGATAGCAATGCCGTTGAAGCCGCGGCCCAATCGCACCACCGCGCCGGGAACGCCGCCGTCGCGCACGATCAGGTTCGAGCCGAGGCCAATCACCCTCACCGGCAATTCAGCCGGCAAGCGAGCGAGAAAGTAGCAAAGGTCGGTTTCGTCCTCGGGCATGAACAAAAGCTGGGCCGGCCCGCCGACACGAAACCACGTCAGCTCCGCGAGCGGCTGATTAGCCAGCACGCGTCCGCGCAATTCGGGCATGGTTTTGTTGATCAACGGCGCGAGATCGGCAAACGCCATCAGCGGGCCCCAAGCGCCTCGAGTTCGGCGGGCAGCGCGTAGGCCCATTGCGTGATCGAGCCCGCGCCGAGACAGACGACGTAATCGCCGGGCTGGACTGCCGCTGCGATCAGCGGCGCCAGCTTGTCGGGTCCGTCGAGCGCGACGACGTGGCGGTGGCCGTGCGTGCGCAAGCCCTGTACCAGCGCATCGCGGTCGATGTCGGCGATCGGCGGCTCGCCGGCCGGATAGACATGGGCGACGATCACAGTATCGGCATCGTTGAAACAGGTGCAGAACTGGTCGAACAAAGCCGCCAGCCGCGTGAAGCGATGCGGCTGTACGATGGCGATGACTTGGCCTTTGGTTGATTCCCGCGCCGCGCGCAGTACCGCGGCAATTTCAACGGGGTGATGGCCGTAGTCGTCGATGATGATCACGCCATTCCAGATGCCGGTGCGCGTGAAGCGCCGGCGCACGCCGCCGAACTTGGCGAAAGCGTTGCGGATTGTCTCGCCTGAAACGCCCAGCTCGTGAGCGATGGCGATAGCGGCAGTGGCATTGAGCGCATTGTGCCGTCCCGGCATCGGCAGCGCGATGTTTTTGATCTCATGCGCCTGCCTGCCGGCCGCCTCACGAAAGGCCACCGTGAACAGCGACGTGCCGCCGGCATGCGAAACATCGACAAGCCGCACGTCGGCTTGCGGGTTCTCGCCGTAAGTGACGATGCGGTGGTCCTCGATACGGCCGACCAAATTTTGCACGATCGGATGATCGGTGCACATCACCGAAAAACCGTAGAACGGCACATTCTCGACAAAAGCGCGAAACGCATCCTGCACGGCGTCGAAGGTCTTGAAGTGGTCGAGATGCTCGGGATCGACATTGGTGACGACTGCGATGTCGGCCGGAAGCTTGAGAAAGCTGCCGTCCGATTCGTCCGCCTCGACCACCATCCAATCGCCGGCGCCAAGTCGGGCATTGGTGCCATAGGCATTGATGATGCCGCCGTTGATCACGGTCGGATCGAAACCACCGGCATCGAGCAACGCCGCGACCATCGAGGTCGTCGTCGTCTTGCCGTGGGTGCCGGCAATGGCGATGCAGCTTTTCAGCCGCATCAGCTCGGCCAGCATTTCGGCGCGCCGCACGACCGGCAGCCGTTGCGCGCGCGCGGCCACCAATTCCGGATTGTCCGGCTTGATCGCCGAAGAAATGACCACGACTTTGGCGCCGGCGAGATTTTCCGCGGCATGGCCGATGCCGACTTTGACGCCTTTATCGCGCAGCCGTTTGACATTGGCGCTGTCGGATTGATCGGTGCCTTGCACGGTGTAGCCGAGATTCACCAGCACCTCGGCGATACCGCTCATGCCGATGCCGCCGATACCGATGAAGTGTATCGGGCCGATATCGCGCGGCAGTTTCATGCGGTTCCCCGGTTTTTACGTCCCGAAATGGCGGCCATTTTATCGCGGTCTGTTAAATGAATGGCCTATCAATGAACGGCCTATCAATGAACGGCCTATCAATGAACGAGCTGGATGGCAGGAACAAGTCGGCATGCTCGGTAGATCGAGCATCAGGGTGCATTGACCTCGCTTCCCGCCGCCCTGGTCCGTCCAGGAACAAACCGCATGCTTTCTTGTGCGTTGACGGCAGCGGCCCAGCGTTCGCCTACATCTATTACGAGGATGAGTCGAGGCGGCGATCAGCGGCCAAGTTGCCCACGCGTGATGAGGCGCGGCGTATTGCTGGAAACGTGGTGAAGCTGCCGGAGCTTTTGCAACGCCGAACCAGTTGGGGAGCCGCATAAGAAAACGGCGCGACCCGAGTTGGGATAGTCGCGCCGCTCTCTTGTTCCTCGGACTTCCGTCGCTGTCACCCTGCTATTAGGTAGTTGTAGGTGCGTAGTTCGGGAAGCGAGGCGTCCAAGCAAGTAAGGATGGACCGGTCGGTGCCGGTCCAGCATTGACATGGATCAAAACAACCGCCGAAGGAGCGGCCTATGGTCTACGTGATAGGCAAGCCTAGGCGGCTCCCCATCCCCCGACACCCCTGCCGCCCCGGCAGACAAGCCTATTGAGGCGCAACAACGCAGGAGCCCAAGCACTAAACTGTTTGGGTTCATTTTTTGAAGCGTCGCCGATGAATCAAATCCCCACGAACATCGCAAGCTGCCGGAGCTTTTGCGAAAGCCGTAATCAGATCAGTTGGAATTGATGATTCATTTTCCTTCTAAAGCGGACGTCGCTGCATGTCTGCTATGCCGACGCCCACTTTGAAGCAAATCAATGCTCCTATTGGCTGTTTAAAAGCTAGGGGTTTCCACTTAGGGACATCATCTGAATTCTCGCGCAGACCCTCGACAATTTATCAGGAGGTTAAAAGGCCAAAAGAGGGAGCGGATGTCATGCACAGAAATGGACAGCTTTGGAGGGCCGTCAGCTATACGACTGTCAGCGCAATCATCGCATTTTGTATGGCGTATTGGCCCGCTTCCGCCGGAAATATTCTGACGAGGTTAAATGTGACACCGCCGCATCCGACGTCGGTGACTGATGTTGCTAATCAGATCCACAAGGCGGATCGACTTTCCAGCATTTCATTCGAGGAGAGGTGGAACGCGGTCCAAACGCCATCAGCTGGAACTCGCAACGAACGGAGCCAGCATAAAACGCCGGGGGCCGAAACGCATATCGAGAAGATCCCGTTCAGCTGCGAGCTGGCATTTAGCCGCCTTGTGACAAAGGGAAACTTCAGCACGCGCTGTACGGCAAGCCTTGAGATTTCAAAAACCGATACCTAACCAGGCGGTCTGTCATGAATCCAATTCGGAAAGAAAATTCTAAACAGATGGCATCGAAACTTAGCGACGCAATCGACGTTGTGGATTTGGGGATTCGCAGATATTTGCTGCATCGCCACTTAGCCCATTGGCACCCAATCTCAACGGCTCCCCACAACCAGGTTCTTGAGATACGGGCTCTGGACGAAAACGGACTGATCGCAAATTTCATTTCCTTGCCAGCGTACGAATGCCAGCGACTGGATCAATACCGATCTAGGCACGCGCGTTTACATGCGGCCAGTTAGATGGCGCATTTGGCAAAAAGCCAAATCACCGCAACCGCATCGTTTGATGATGCGGTGAACTCCTGCTTTCGCGGGGACCTCAATGAAGTCGACCAAAACCTGTATTCGTTCGGATCGGTCGACGCTTACGGTCGTGATCGCCCATTCTCAGATCGTGGTGACGTTGGCGGCTGCGCAACGCTTTCCAGCTGACTTCGATGACCGGGACGTCGCCATCCTTGAATGGATTAAAGCCGAAACTCGCTACTCCAAACGATCCTATTTTTGCTAACAGTTGAAGAACGTCGCGGTCGTTCTCATCTGCGATCTACGAAATGGAGTTCACACCGTCTTGCGCAAGATCGCCGCCACATTGAGCACGAGATCAGCCAACCGCTCGGCCGCATCAAGTTTGCCCAAGGATCGCGCCGCAGCCGCCATTGCGGCGAGCCGTTGCGGGGCCCGTGCCAATCCCGCAATTTCAGCGGCGAGGCGTTCCGGCGTGAAAGCCTCCTGCACCAGCCGCAGCGCGCCGCCGCCGCGTTCCAGCACGCCGGCATTGGCGAACTGGTCCTGGTCGATCGCATGCGGCAGCGGAACCAGGATCGACGGCCGCCCAATCGCCGCCAATTCCGCCACCGTCGAGGCGCCTGAGCGCGCCACCACGAGATGGCTTGCCGCGACGTGCGCCGGTAGATCGGCAAAGAACGGCGCCACTTCGGCTGCGACGGTAAGTGTCGCGTAAGCGCCTTGCACGCGCGGAACATCCTCCTCGCGCGCCTGCTGGACAATGTGAAGCCGCGCGCGCAGTCCAGGCTCGAGCCGGGCAATTGCGGCGGGGACGATATCGGCCATGATCCGCGCGCCTTGGCTGCCGCCGAAAACGAGCAGACGCAGCGCATCCGACGGCATTGTGTAAGGTGTTGCCGCGGCGGCGATCACCGCCGCTCGCACCGGATTGCCGGTGAGCGTTGCCTTGGCTGCCAGTTCGGGCGCCTCGCGGAAGATATCCGGAAATGTCGTGGCGATGGCAGTCACGCGCGGCGCTAGCAGCCGATTGGCGCGTCCGACAACAGCATTGGCGTCGTGAATGAGTGTCGGCACGCCGCGCCACACCGCGGCGAGAACGGGGGGAACGCTCGGATAGCCGCCAAAGCCGACGACCGCAGCTGGCCGCAGATGGCCGATCAACCGCCAGGCTTGAAACAAGCCGCGCCCGAGCCCGGCGGCGGTTTGCACCACCGCAACGGGATTGCGCGAGCGCAGCGTTGCGCTGGCGACGACATGGATTACACCATCGGCGAAGGCATCGCCAAATCGCGTGGCGCGCCGGTCGGTTGCAAGATGCACCGCGACGCCGCGTTGGCTGAGCGCGCCGGCGAGCGCCGCGGCGGGGAATAAATGACCGCCGGTTCCGCCGGCGGCGACGAGGACCGGCGGCAATCTTGGCGCATCCATTAAAGCATGATCCCGAAAAGTGGAAACCGGTTTTCGGAAAAGATCATGCTCAAACAATAAGCTAAAGCGAAATGGCGATTCAATCTAAAACCATTTCGCTTTAGGCCGGACTCGCGGCCAGCCCGTTCACGCTGGCGAGTTTGGCACGCGGCCGTTCGCGCGTGAGCGCAACAAGCATGCCCATGCCATAGGCAAGCGAGATCAAGGACGAGCCGCCGTAAGAAATAAAAGGCAAGGTCATGCCCTTCGCCGGCATCAGGTGCAGATTGACCGCCATATTGATGGCCGACTGCATGCCGAAAAGCATGGCGAGCCCGGCTGTTGCGAAACGGATGAACGGCTCGTCGTTGCGCATGGCCTTCACCAGCGCACGGATCACGATGAGTGCGAACAGCGTGACCAGGATCAGGCACAGCACGGTGCCGAATTCTTCTGCGGCGACAGCAAAGACGAAATCGGTGTGGCCTTCGGGCAGCACGCGCTTGATCGTGCCTTCGCCGGGACCGCGGCCGAACCAGCCGCCGCGGATGAACGACTCGGTGGCGATGTCGATATTGAAAGTGTCCCCCGATGCCGGATCGAGAAACCGATTGATGCGCTGCGCGACGTGCGGGACCGTGAAGAAGGCGGCGATCAGGCCCGCGCCGGCGGCGCCGGCCAATCCGATCACCCAAACAAGACGCATCCCCGCCATATAGAACAGCGAGCCCCAAACCAGCGCGATCAGCATGGTCTGGCCGAAATCGGGCTGCAGCACCAAGAGAGCGATCACCGCGATCAACAATCCGAGCGCAATGGAGTTCGTCGGCATTTCCGGACGCTTGGCGCTTTCGCCGAACAGCCAGGCGATGAGGATGACGAAAGCAGGCTTGAGGAATTCCGAGGCCTGAATATTCACACCGAGAATGACGAGCCAGCGGCGTGCGCCCTTGATCTCGGCGCCGAAATACGGCGTCAGCGCGGTCAGCACCAAGCTCACGACGAACACGACAAGCGCCACTCTGCGAATCTCGCGCGGTGACAGAAAGGAGGTCGCGATCAGTACGAGCGCGGCAGGAATGAGAAACAAGACCTGACGATTGACGAAGTGAAACGGATCAAGCCCGATGCGCGTGGCGACCGGCGGGCTTGCGGCAAGACACAGCACGATACCGCCCAGCATCAGCGCGCCGACCGCCGCCAGCGTCAGGCGGTCGACGGTGCGCCACCATTCATTGAGCACTGTCGGTTGCGCGCGGGAAGCCATCGTAAGGTTTGATCCCCGAGAAAATCCCCGCCTATTCCTGCAGCGGACATGGTTTCCAGGCGATTAAGATCGTAAACAACCGGCGCATAACGCTTGATGTTTCGCCGGCAGGGCTAGTTGTTTTTCTGCAATCCGGGCAGGGCCTGGACCAGCGCCCGGAACGCGTCCCCGCGCACTTCGAAATTGCGATACTGGTCGAACGAGGCGCAGGCCGGCGAGAGGAGTACCACCGGCTCGCTGGCCGATGCGGCGGCGGCATCGCCCGCCGCCGCGGCGAGCGCTTGGTCGAGCGTTGCGGTAATTTCGTGAGGCACGGTACCTCCCAACGTGACGGCGAATTGATCGGCCGCCTCGCCGATGAGATAGGCTTTGCGGATACGCGGGAAAAAAGACCGCAGGCTTTCGATGCCGCCGGTCTTTGATCGCCCGCCGGCGATCCAGAAAATATCGGCAAAACAGGCCAGGGCCTGGGCGGCCGAATCGGCGTTGGTGGCTTTGGAATCGTTGACAAAGAGCACGGCGCCGCGCCGTCCGACTTCCTCCATCCGGTGTGGCAGTCCAGGAAACGATCGCAAGCCCGCTTGGATCGCCGGCGGGTCGAGCCCGAGCGCCAGCGCGGCGGCGGTGGCGGCGGCAGCGTTCTGCGCATTGTGCAGCCCGCGCAATGAACCGATGCCGCCGAGTTCGGCAATCGGCGACGCCTCGGCGCCGTTCGCGCGCATGATGCGGCTGTTATCGAGGTAGAGGCCGCTACTCAGTTTGCGCCGGACCGAGATCCGTTCCACCTGTTTGCCGGCTTGTTCGAGCCGCCCGGCGATCTGCCGGCACCAATCGTCGTCGACACCGATCACAATCGTGCCTTCGTGCGGCACGCCGGCAACCAGACGCTCCTTCACCGCGGCATAGTTTGCCATGGTGCCGTGACGGTCGAGATGGTCCTCGGTTAGATTGATCAGGATTCCAACCGATGGATCGAGCGACGGCGCAAGGTCGATCTGATAGGACGAGCACTCGATCACATGCACCCGGCCCGGCTGTGGCGGCGCAAGCGACAGGATGGCGGTGCCGATATTGCCGCCAAGTTGGGCGTCCACGCCGGCCGATGCGGCGAGATGCGCGATCAGCGCGGTTGTGGTGGATTTACCATTGGTGCCGGTGACGGCAACAAGTGGTGCCTGCGGCGCATAATGCCGGCGCTCGCGGCAGAATAATTCGATGTCGCCGATCACCTCTACCGCCGCTTTGCGGGCGAGCGCTACCACCCAGTGCGGCGACGGGTGCGTGAGCGGAACACCGGGCGCGAGCACGAGCGCCGCTAGCTTCGACCAATCGGCGTTGCGCAGATCTGCCGTCGGAATACCCCCGGCGCTCGCTTTGGCGACGCTCGCCGCGTCATCATCGAACGCAATCACGTCGGCGCCGCCGGCCATTAGCGCGCTGGCGCTAGCCAAGCCGGAGGCGCCGAGGCCGAACACCGCGACTTTTTTGCCGGCAAGCGTCGTGATTGGAATCACAGCGAGGCGCTATCGCAGCTTCAAGGTCGACAGTCCGGCGAGCGCCAGCACGACCGCAACGATCCAAAAGCGGATCACGATCTGCGGCTCGGTCCAGCCGAGCTGCTCGAAGTGATGATGGATCGGCGCCATCTTGAATACGCGCTTGCCAGTGAGCTTGTACGATACGACCTGGACGATGACCGAGACCGCTTCCAGAACGAACAAGCCGCCG
>DASZCJ010000473.1:0-7920 GCA_035943155.1 Xanthobacteraceae bacterium
AAAGTTCGGCCGGATAGTGCCGGGCGCGTTGCGCCAGTCCGACCGCGGCGAGTTCGCGTTCGGCGATGGCGTCCGCGTCGCGAATGCCGGCCAGTTCGAGCGGCACTGCGACATTCTCCAGCGCGGTCATGGTCGGGATCAGATGGAAGGCCTGAAAGACGATGCCGATGTTCTTGCCGCGAAAGCGGGCCAGCCGGTCCTCGTCGAGGCCGAGCAAATCCTGCCCGGCAACCATGACCGAGCCGCAATCCGGCCGCTCCAGTCCGGTCATCACCATGAGCAGCGTGGACTTGCCCGAGCCCGACGGGCCGAGTAAGGCAACGGCCTCGCCACGACCTATATGAAGATCGATGTTTTTTAGAATATGGACGCGCGCTGCGCCGCGGCCGAGCGCAAGGTTGACCCCGCCGAGCGCCACGGCTTCGCCGGCTAACAGATGCCCGGAAATGTCATTCATCTTGGCAAGCGGTTCTGATCAGTTGGCACGAGTGCGCTCATATGGGTGGCGGCAGGCTTTCTACCAAATCACGGTGCTTTGTAGTCTCTTGTTCTTCGCCGCGACAACGGCGCAATTGGCGCATGGCGAAACGCCGATCCGAATGCCGATCCATGTCGTTGCGCTGGGTGATTCCCTGACCGCTGGCTATGGACTTCCCGCCAAAGACGGTTTCGTGCCGCGCTTGGAGGCGGCGTTGGCGGCGGACGGCTTCAGCGTCGTGATCGCCAATGCCGGGGTTTCCGGCGACACCGCTGCCGGCGGGCTGGCGCGACTGGATTGGTCGCTTCCGCCAGGCACCGACGTGGTGCTTGTCGAGCTCGGCGCCAATGACATGCTGCGCGGCATCGATCCGCAAGTCACGCGCGACGCACTCGATACGATTTTGGCCCGATTGGTAGGCCGTCACATCTCTGTCTTGCTGTGCGGCATGCGGGCCGCGCCGAACTTAGGCGCCGACTATGGTCGCGCCTTCGACCGCATCTATCCCGACCTCGCGGCAAAATACGGCGTGCCGCTCTACCCGTTTTTTCTCGATGGCGTTGCCGCCGACCGGACGCTGACTTTGCCGGATGGGCTGCACCCGAATGCGGCGGGCGTCGGCGTCATCGTTCGCGGGATTTTGCCAAAAGCCGAGGAACTCATTGCCCGCGTTCGGGTACAAAAGCAGTCGTGACGGGTTGCACACACGTAGCGATCCGCCCATTCTCAGCGTGTTGCGAATCGCCGGGTGGCAAAGTCGGCGCAAACGCCGCAGGCGGCCCGAGCCCTCATTGCCGCCTGTGCGGAGGTTGTCATGCCCCGCTTGTTTACCGGAGTTGAAATCCCGCCCTCGATCGGCCAGTCGCTTGCCATGATGCGGGGCGGCCTGCCTGGGGCGCGCTGGATCGACCCGGAGAATTATCATCTCACGTTGCGCTTTATCGGCGACATCGATGATGCATTGGCGCACGAGATCGCTGGCGTACTCGGCCGTGTTCACCGTCAGGCCTTCGATCTGCGCCTTGACGGGCTGACCTCGTTTGGCGGCCGCAAACCACGGGCCCTCGTCGCAGCCGCAGCGCCGGTCGCGCCATTGATGGAATTGCAGGCTGAGCACGATCGGCTCCTGCAGCGTCTCGGGCTTGAGCCCGAGGGACGCAAATATACGCCGCACGTGACGCTGGCGCGCTTGCGCGATTCATCGAGCCAGCAAGTGGCCGAATACTTGGCGGCGCGCGGCCATTACCGCTCCTCCTCATTCGAAGTCTCGCGTTTCGTCCTGTTCTCGTCGCGCGCTTCGATCGGCGGCGGGCCGTATATCGTCGAGGAAGCTTACCCACTTTCCGGCCAGGAGCTGCGGCGTACGCAACGCGTGGGCTGAGGCTGCCGCGTCTGTTCGATTGCAGATGTGTATTGCTGCGGGGCCGCCCTCAAGCGCGCAGCATTCGCGATTGCAGATCGAGCATGGCGGTGGCGAAGCCGTGGCTGTCGGACATCACCTCGCGCATTAATGACAGCGGCGTCGGGCGCGACGATTCGACCTCGCCGGCGACACTTTCGAAGTCGAAGGAAAGCTCGGCGTTGAATTTTCGCGCGAGCTGCTGCATGCGCTGGTTGTCGGCGAGGCACGCCATATGCAGATGGCGAAAGCCGCGGTTGCGGGCGGCGAGCAAGGTGCGGCGAAGCAACGCCGAACCCACGCCGTGACTCTGCCACGCCTTTTCGACACTGATCGCGGCCTCGGCCTCGCGCGGAAAACCCGCGCCGAGCGAACGCAACTCCGCCGCGCCGCGTATTGTATCGCCGACGAAAAAGCCATGCACAACCGTATCTAAGCCGGTCGTGAGATCGACGTAATTGCTGATGAACTGATCGGAGACGCCGCCTGAAAATCGGTTGCGCCGGCTTTGCGGGTCGAGACGCAACAAATGTTCGCGGTATCTGGCCGACTCTCCGATCCACAATTTGCGGACCACGCCACCTTCGGGAAGGACTTCCTGCATTGGGTCTCCTGACGTTGTCGTCGAGTAGACCCTCCTTTATTCGCTTCCTCCCTGAAAGCGCGCGAGCGCAGCGAATGTGCGCTCGCGAATCACACCATCATGTTGTGCGGCGTCGACAATTTGGCAAGGCGAAGGATTGAGCAGCATGCCTATATTCCGTATACGCATGGCTCCAGACACGTTTGCGACCGTTTGTTGACGAAGCGAAGACTTGTGCTTGGCATCTCGTCGATAACGGTGCTGATGCGGTCCATTCGCCCAAGCAGTCCCACCACTTTTCACCCAAAGCCTTAATCACGATCCGCAGCGCAAGCGCCAATCTGATGGCTGAATTCTGATGGCGAGCTCCGTCGCAACGCGTTACGCCGCCAATGTCGCCGCCGGCCGCATCGAGCGCGACGACGCTCAGCTCGTCATTGTTGAAAGAATGACGGAGCTCGAAGCGCGCATCGCCGAATATCGCCTGACGCGAAAATCTTCGGCGCTAGGTTGGCTGTTCGCGAACCGCGAGCGGGCGCTGCCGCCGATCAAAGGTATCTACCTCTACGGCGACGTCGGGCGCGGCAAAACGATGCTGATGGATCTGTTTTTCGAAAGCAGTCCGGTGGCGCGAAAACGCCGTGCGCATTTTCACGAATTCATGCTCGATGTGCACGAACGCATTTACGCGATCAGGCAGAAAGGGAAGTTCGGCGAACATGCCGAGGCGGATCCGATCAGACTCGTCGCCGAGCAACTGGCCGCGGAGGCTTGGCTGTTGTGCTTCGATGAGTTTCACGTCACCGACATCGCCGACGCCATGATCCTTGGCCGGCTTTTTGCGCAGCTCTTCGAACGCGGCATCGTGCTGTTGGCCACCGCAAATGTGCCGCCCGACGAGCTTTACAAAGATGGGCTCAACCGCGCCTTGTTCGTGCCGTTTGTCGACATGTTGAACGCGCGCATGGACGTCGTCCATCTCAGCGCCCGCACCGATTTCCGTTTGGAAAAGCTCGCCGGGCAGCCGGTCTGGTATGTGCCCGACGATGCCGCGGCCGATGCGTCGCTCGATCAAGCCTGGCGACGGCTCGGTGGCGGCGAGCGCGGCGGCGCGGTAGAATTGGCTGTGAAAGGACGCTCCGTCCATGTACCGCGCGCCTTTATGGGCGTAGCGCGGTTTTCGTTCCACGATCTGTGCGAGCAGCCGCTTTCTGCCGCAGACTATCTGAGAATTGCGCGCGAGTTTCACACCGTCATTCTCGACCACGTTCCAGTGATGGCCTACGACGACCGCAACGCTGCGAAACGGTTTATCATCCTGATCGACACATTTTACGATATGAACGTGAAACTGGTCGCATCTGCCGCCGCAGCCCCGGATTCGCTCTACCGCGCCGACGAAGGCTTTGAAGCGCGTGAGTTCAAGCGCACCGCGTCCCGCCTGATCGAAATGCGATCGCAAGCTTATTTGGCGCGTCCGCATGGCGCCGGTCACGAGCGGCTATCGGGCTCGTCGAGCGGGATCGTGGAAACCTGATCCGAGCCGCGATCAATCTATCCGGCGATATTTGCAAGCAGCATTGCCGCGACGACCGCGCCCATCAGCGCCGTCGCTGCCCAGCCGCCGATCATGAGCATGCGCGACGCGGCAAAAGCGCCCATGATTTTGCGGTTGGCGACAACGAGCATCATTCCAGCCATCAGCGGCACCGCGACGACACCGTTGACCACGGCGCTCCAGAATAGCATCCGGATCGGATTGAGCGGAGTCAAAGCCGCGACCACGCCGGCGATCGTCGCCGCGGCGACGATCAAATAAAAACCGGGCGCGCGGCGCGCCGGCAGTTCGAGGCTGCCGCGCCAGCCAAAGCTCTCCGCCACGGCATAGCCGGCCGAGCCCGCCAGCACCGGCACCGCGAGGAGCCCTGTGCCTATGATTCCGATGGAGAACAGGAAAAATGCGAGCGGTCCGGCAAGCGGCCGCAACGCCTCGGCAGCCTGTTCGGCGGTGCTGATGTCCGTGATGCCATGGGCGTGCAATGTCGCCCCGGTGGTAACGATGATGAAAAAACCGATGAGATTGGAATAGATCATTCCGGTTACGGTATCGAACCGGATGCGCGAGGCGTCGCGCTGGGGGAGACGTTTCCTGGTCTTCGATGCCTCGCTCGCACCCGCATTGGCGTGCAGCCTGCGGTCTTCAGCTTCGAGCGAGGCCTGCCAGAAAAACATATACGGACTGATTGTGGTGCCGAAGATCGCCACCAACATGAGTGTGAGATCGCGATCCCAGGATAGATGCGGGATGAAGGTGGCGACCAAGACCTGGTCCCATTCGACATGGACGCTGAACGCAGCAGCCACGTAAGCGAAAAGCGCAAGCGTCAGAATTTTTAGGTATTGCGAATAGCGATGATACGGCACCAGGATCTCGGCGGCGAGACAGCCGATCCCGAACACCGCGACATAAACCAGCGCGGGTCCGCCGGCGACGAGCCGCAACGCATCGCCCATTGCGGCGATATCGGCCGCGATGTTGATCGTGTTGGCAATGAGCAGCAGCCCGACCATGAGGTAAAGCGCGGCGGCGGGCACCGCCTTACGCAGATTCGCCGCGAGCCCGTTACCGGTCACTGCGCCGATCCGGGCAGTCACCATTTGGATTGCGATCATGAACGGCGTTGTTAAGAACATCGTCCAGCTCATCGCGTAGCCGAACTGCGCGCCAGCTTGGGAATAGGTTGCGATGCCACTCGGATCATCGTCGGCGGCCCCGGTCACGAGCCCCGGTCCAAACATGGACAGCAGGTGCTTCGCAGACGGTTTCTTCGGTCCGGTTTTGCTGGTGATTGTCATCATCTTTACGACTCGCGTGCCCAGGGTGGCATCCTTCACGATTCGCACTGGCGACGCATGCGCTTCCACTGGCTCATCAACAGTGCCGCGGCGCTTGCGTTCCCGCCCGCGCCTGGCGCCGGCTTGAACGCGTCATCCGAAACGGCTAATGACCCCGGCAGTCCGGCCTTTCTCACCAATAAAGGACATTCGTCTGATGCCGCGAAATAAGATCGCATTGATAGGTTCGGGCCAAATTGGCGGCACGCTGGCTCACCTCATTGGGCTCAAAGAGCTCGGCGACGTCGTCATGTTCGACGTGGCCGAAGGCGTGCCGCAAGGCAAGGCGCTCGATCTCGTCCAGTCTTCGCCAGTCGAAGGCTTCGATGCTCGGTTTTCCGGCGCCAATTCTTACGAAGCGATTGAGGGCGCCGCGGTGTGCATCGTCACCGCCGGCGTGCCGCGCAAGCCTGGCATGAGCCGCGACGATCTGCTCGGGATCAATTTGAAAGTGATGGAGCAAGTTGGCGCCGGCATCAAAAAGTACGCGCCCAATGCCTTCGTCATCTGCATCACGAACCCGCTGGATGCGATGGTCTGGGCGCTGCAGAAATGCTGCGGCCTGCCGAAGACTATGGTCATCGGCATGGCTGGTGTGCTCGATTCGGCGCGCTTTCGTTATTTCCTGGCCGATGAATTCAACGTCTCGGTCGAGGACGTCACGGCCTTTGTGCTGGGCGGCCACGGTGACAGCATGGTGCCGCTGGTGCGCTATTCCGCGGTCGCCGGCATACCGCTGCCCGATCTGGTGAAGTTGGGTTGGACCACGCAGGCGCGGATCGATGAGATTGTCGAACGCACCCGCCACGGCGGCGGCGAGATCGTCAGCCTGCTACGCACCGGCTCGGCTTTTTACGCACCGGCCTCTTCGGCCATCGCCATGGCGGAGAGTTATCTGCGCGACAAGAAACGGGTGCTGCCGGCTGCCGCCTGGCTCAACGGCGAATACGATCTGAAGGATATTTACGTCGGCGTGCCAGTTGTGATCGGCAGCAAAGGGGTCGAGCGGATCGTCGAAATTGAACTCAACAGCGCCGAGCGCACGATGTTCGAGAAATCGGCACAGGCGGTGCAGACCCTTGTCGATGCCTGTAGGAAAATCGCGCCCGATCTGGGAAAATAAATTCTGCCGTCACCCTGAGGCGGCCGCGCAGCGGCCCTCGAAGGGCGACGGCGGCAACCGATTTGGTTGAGCACCTCGGCCGCATCCTTCGAGGCTCGCTCTGCTCGCACCTCAGGATGACGGAACGCACGTTCGGGCATTCACAAATGAACATCCACGAATATCAGGCCAAGGCGATATTGCGTGAATTCGGCGTGCCGGTACCGCATGGCATCGCTGCGTTCACCGCGACGGACGCGGAAAAAGCCGCCAACGAACTGGGTGGCCCGGTTTGGGTGGTCAAGGCGCAAATCCATGCCGGCGGCCGCGGCAAAGCCGGCGGTGTCAAAGTCGTCAAATCGGTTGCCGACGCCAAGCGTGAGGCGCAACGGCTGCTCGGTTCAGTTCTGGTCACGCATCAGACGGGACCGCAAGGCCGCCAAGTGCGCCGCGTCTATATCGAGGAAGGCTCGGCGATCGACCGCGAATATTACCTCTCGGCGCTGGTCGATCGCTCGACTTCGCGCATCGCCTTTGTCGCTTCCACCGAGGGCGGCATGGATATCGAAGAGGTCGCGCACAAGACGCCGGATAAGATCGTGACCTTTTCGGTCGACCCGACGACCGGGTTCATGCAGCATCACGCTCGCTACGTGGCGCATGTCTTCGGCTTTAACCGCGAGCTGACCAAACAAGCCGAAGACATGTTGCCGCGGCTCTACCACGCGTTCGTGGCGAAAGACATGAGCCTGCTCGAGATCAATCCGCTGGTTGTGACCAAAGCGGGTCAACTGATTTGTCTCGACGCCAAGATCGCCTTCGATGACAACGCGCTCTATCGCCACGCCGATGTCGTGGCGCTGCGCGATCTCAACGAGGAGGACGAAAAAGAAATTGAAGCATCACGCCACGATCTGAACTATGTGGCGCTTGACGGCACGATCGGCTGCATGGTCAACGGCGCCGGGCTCGCCATGGCGACCATGGACATCATCAAGCTGTATGGCGAGACGCCGGCCAATTTTTTGGACGTCGGCGGCAGCGCGACCAAGGAGAAAGTCGCCGCCGCTTTTAAGATCATCACCTCGGATCACAATGTGAAGGGGATTTTGGTCAATATTTTCGGCGGCATCATGAAGTGCGACGTGATCGCCGAGGGCGTCGTCGCGGCGGTGAAGGAGGTCGGCTTGCGCGTGCCGCTGGTGGTGCGGCTCGAAGGAACCAATGTCGAACTCGGCAAGAAGATCATCAGCGAATCGAATCTTAACGTCACTTCAGCCGATGACCTCGACGATGCCGCGCAGAAAATCGTCGCCGCGGTGAAACGGGCGGCGCAAGGCTGAGATCATGTCCATACTGATCGACAAAAATACCAAGGTGATCTGCCAGGGCTTGACCGGCAAGAACGGCACGTTCCATTCGGAGCAGGCGATCGCCTACGGCACGAAGATGGTGGGCGGCAC
>DASZCJ010000474.1:0-1664 GCA_035943155.1 Xanthobacteraceae bacterium
AAATCGGGCGGCGCGGTTCGAAAACCATCGAGTGCCGAGTCGCCGTCGGTGTAAGTCGCGACCCGATAACCTTCGGCCTTCAGCGCAATTGAGACCGCGGTCAGGAGATTGCGGTCATCATTGACAACAGCGATTGTGGGCATGGCGGTTTTTCAGCCGTCAGGGAAGTCCGAAAGGATAACCGACGGCAATCGAGCCTCCTGTGATCGTCATCACAGTGGACCAGTATGGACCGCACCCCGTTTCGACCGGACAGGTAGCGTAGCTCGATAAGGCATAGGCATACGCCTATGATTACGACTATGCACTCCGATCAGAATGCCTCTCCGCCGCGTGTTGAAGTGATCACGTCAGTCCAGCGGCGTCGCCGTTGGCCGACCGCCGAGAAGATCCGGCTGGTCGAGGAGACGATGCAGCCCGGGATGTCGGTGTCCTACGTGGCCCGGCGAGCGGGCGTCGCTCCCAGCTTGCTGTTCAACTGGCGTCGACGAATGCTGGAAGGCGGCCTGCAAGCGGTCCAGGCTGACGAAGATGTCGTCGGCACGAGCCGTGTCCGTGAGCTGGAACGACGGGTGCGCGAGCTGGAGCGCCTGCTCGGCCGCAAGACCATGGAAGTCGAGATTCTCAAGGAAGCGCTCGACGTCGCGCGGGTAAAAAAACCGAGCTTGCAGCTGCCATCATGGAACGATCGCAAGGACGGTTCGCCATGAAGGCGGTGGCCGACACGCTCGCGGTCGCCCGTTCGAACCTGATCGAGCGGATGAGCCGCCGCGCCAAGTCGCGTAGGCCCTATCGCAAGGCCGGTGACGACGAGCTATTGGCGCTGATCCGCCGGCTGGTGGACGAGCGCCCATCCTACGGGTATCGGCGTATCCGGCGCCTCATAAACCGGCAGCGAAAGGCCGACGGAAAACCGCCAGTCAATGGCAAGCGTGTGCTGCGGATCATGCAGGCCAACAAACTGACGCTAGAACGGCATACCGGCCGCCGGCCAGGGCGCACGCATGACGGCGTCGTGATTGCACTGCGCTCGAACATCCGCTGGTGCTCCGATCACTTCGAGCTCGCCTGTCGTAATGGCGAGATCGTGCGTGTGTTGTTTGCTATCGATGCCTGCGATCGCGAGGTCATGGCCTGGCTGGCCACGTCCGCCGGCATCTCCGGCGAGATGGTGCGCGACCTGATGGTCGCTTGCGTCGAGCGTCGATTCGGGATCAGCAAGGCGGCGCATCCCGTCGAATGGTTGTCCGACAACGGCTCGGCTTACATCGCCAAGGACACGCTCGACACCGCAACGGCCTTGGGCCTCAAGCTTTGTTTTACGCCAGTCCGCTCGCCGGAATCCAACGGCATCGCGGAGGCATTCGTCAAAACCTTCAAACGCGATTATGCTCGGCTGTCGATCTTGCCGGATGCTGAGACCGTAATCGCTCTGCTGCCGGCTTGGTTCGAGGACTACAATGAAGTTCACCCGCACTCAGGCTTGAAATTTCTCTCTCCCAGAGAATTTCTGCGCCTCAGTGCTTAGCGCAACCAGCTACCTGTCCGGTCAAACGGGGTGCACACCACCGACGTACAGCTGCCCTCCGCTATGGTCCTCAATCCCTCTTCGCGGAGTAAGGTTACGTCAGGACTCCTGTCCTTTAAAATCCGTGATGCAGTAG
>DASZCJ010000475.1:0-1713 GCA_035943155.1 Xanthobacteraceae bacterium
GGCGCATGTCATTGTCCTTGGGAACGAAAAAGGCGGCTCCGGGAAGTCGACCACGGCGATGCACGTCGCCGTCGCGCTGCTGCAGGCCGGCCAGCGGGTCGCCACGATCGATCTCGATTCACGCCAGAAGAGCTTCAGCCACTATATCGAGAACCGCCGGGAATGGGCCGCGCGCACCGGCATTAAACTGGAAATCCCTGTGCATTATTGTGTCGCACGCGGCAGCGGCATGCGGCTCGATGAAATCGAAGCCCAAGAATTCGCTGCGTTTGCTCAGGCAGTAAGCTCTGTCGAGCAAAGTCACGACTTTGTCGTCATCGATACGCCGGGGAACGATTCCTACATGATGCGTCTCGCCCATTCGATGGCGGACACCCTGATCACGCCCTTAAACGACAGTTTTGTCGACTTCGACGTTCTCGGCGCAATCGATCCGATCAGTTTCGAGGTGGCGGGGATTAGCCATTATGCCGAGATGGTCCGCGAAGCGCGCCGCCAGCGCCGTCTGGTGGATGGCGGTCTGACCGACTGGGTGGTCGTGCGCAATCGGCTTTCGACCTTGGGCTCACGCAACCGACGGCTGGTCGGGGAGGGGGTCGATGCCCTCTCGAAACAGCTTGGTTTCCGCACCGTCAATGGTTTTGCCGAGAGGGTGGTCTACCGCGAATTCTTCCCGCGCGGGCTCACCGCGCTCGACGATCTGAACGAGGATACACTTGGTCTGCGGCCCAACAGTTCCCACCTCACCGCCCGCGACGAGGTGAAGGTCTTGATCGATGCACTGCGGCTGCCAATCGACGAGCGTGGCAAGCGTCGCGCCGCCGCGCGCGCAGAATGGGTCGCAGCCACTGGAAAGCCGCTCGATACCTATGATTTGCTCGCGGACTGAATTCTTGGCGCCGCCCTGCCGCTGAATTGGCTATATAGGTCCAATGCCTATTCTCGTCGGCGTCGCCGTCCTCCTGCTTTTGCTCTGGGCGGCCAAAAAATCGCGCCAAGGCGGATTCCTTAACGCGAGCCGCCAGCGCATGGGCGGCACGCTGGCGCTCATCATTGCCGCCGTTCTGCTCGCGCGCGGCGATTTAGCCGTCGGATTCGGTCTTGGGCTTTTCGGAATCTATCTGTTAGGGGAGGCGCTGCCTTGGCCGCTGAGCCTATTGGCAGCTTATCTTGACGGCAGGAACGCCGGCTGGCGTGAGCACGCACAGCGTGACGCGGGTACGGCGGGCTGGCGCACGGCGTCCGGCAAAATGACTGAACAGGAGGCCTATCAGGTCCTTGGCATTCAGCCCGGGGCGGGTCTGGACGAGGTTGGCCGCGCGCACCGGGCGCTCATGAAGAAACTGCATCCCGACCAAGGGGGGACGACGTATCTCGCGGCCCGAATTAATGAGGCCAAGGACGTGCTGCTGCGCCGCCATCGCTGAGGTACTCCGTACGGACCTCGCGTGGCCTTCTGTCCTTTGTCGACGTTCCCTGGATTCTTTGGGTGATCCTCGCGACCACCCGGCGCTCTTTAAGCGGCGCTTCTTAGTTTTTCAGTGTCATGCATTCAAAGTCGCTGCGTTTAAGGGCCCGGCACGCAGCTTCTGCGGTCGACTTGTCGAAGCCAGCAAACCGTGCGCGGTAGAGCGCCTTATCGCCTTTCTGGACGCGTTCAGTGAACGGATCTTTGGCAGCGAGCGGGACGTGGACCTTGATCTGCGCGGCGCT
>DASZCJ010000476.1:0-5752 GCA_035943155.1 Xanthobacteraceae bacterium
AAGTAGAGTGGAGGAGCGCTCGTGACGAAGATAATTCGCGGGGTGACGTTCGAGGAAAACGAAAACAATGCGATGGGACTTGAGTTTTACAACCTGTCACATCGTTTCGGTTATCAGTCGCCGAACTGGCCGTATTTCGAAGACGTCAAGATCGAACGCATTCATTACATGGCGAAGTCAGGTGTGCTGTCGCAGCGCATCACCACCTCGATGCACAATACGACCCATATCGATGCTCCCGCTCACGTGGTTCAAGGTACGCCCTTCATCGATGAAGTGCCGCTGCCCCATTTTTTCGGCTCCGGCATTGTTGTTTCTCTGCCGAAGAAGAAGTGGGAATCGATCACCTACGACGACCTGGAAAAAGCGGCGGGGAAGTTCGTGCGGCCGCGCGATGTGGTGATCGTGAATACCGGCTGGCACAACAAGTACGAGGATAGCGAAGATTATTTCTGCTATGCGCCCGGCTTTGTACCTTCGGCGGGCAAATGGTTTGTCGAAAAACAAGTCAAAGTGGTCGGCCATGACACGCAAGCCAACGATCATCCGCTCGCGACGGCGATCGGACCGCAGCGCAACGGGCCGCTCCATCCGCACCTGGCCGCGGAGTATAAAGACTGGTCCGGCGGGCGCGATTGGAAGGACGACTTTCCCGAGTGGGAGCCGGTGCACCTGATCCTTTTCAAGAACGGCATCCTCGGCATCGAGAATGTCGGCGGCGATATCGACAAGGTCACCGGCCGCCGCTGTACTTTCGCGTTCTTTCCCTGGAATTGGGATCGCGGCGATGGCTGCATTATCCGCCTCGTGGCGATCGTCGATCCGAAGGGCGGCTACCGGATCGAAAAAGGGGAGAAATTCGCATGATCGTGCGCAAGCTTGCCGAGGCCAAGCCATACGAGGCACCGAACCATCGCGATTATAAATCGCTGCGTGTATTCGGCGCCGAAATGGGCGGCTCGCAAAACCTGATTTTCGGCATATCGCATTTCCTGCCCGGCGGCGGCGCCGGCCCCGATGCTTCGCCGCCGGAGAAGATCTATTACGTGCTTGCCGGCGAGCTCACTGTCATCGCCGGCGGCAAGGAGATGGTCGTGAAGCCGGGCGACAGCTGTTATATCGGCCCCAACGAAACGCGCGAGATTGTCAATCGCGGCAACAGAGTCTGTACGATAGCGGTCGCCGTCGCCCCGGTGACGTAAAAACAATTCCGTCATCCTGGCTGGCCGCCAACGGGCCGGGCCCAAAGCAGCCGGCCCGATGACAAGCTCCGCCCTCGCAGGATACGGCTGGCGCTCGTCCCTCATTCTTCGAGGCTCGCAGCGCTCGCACCTCGGAATGACGACATAATCACGAGAGAAACGCCATGGCCGAAGATTTTATGAAAAATCCGCTGTCGCTGTTTGAGGTTCGCGGCAAAACCGCGATCGTTACCGGCGCGACCGGCGCGTTCGGCGCGCTTGCCGCGCAAGTGTTGGCCGGAGCCGGTTGTAATCTCGTCATTGCGGCCAACGGTGCCGAGGCACTGAACAAAGTTGCGGCCGAATGCAAAAAACTCGGCGCCAAGGTCGAAAGCGTCAATTTGCGTCCGAGCTCGGCGGCGCATTGCGACAAGATCGTTGCCGCGGCGGTACAGCGCTTCGGCGGCGTTGACATTGTGGTGCTCGCCTCGGGCATCAACAAAGTGGCGAAAATCGTCGATCAGCCGCCCGAAGCCTTTGGCGAAGTCATGGACGTTAATGTCACGCAAAGCTGGCTGATGGCGCGTGCCGCGGGAAAACAGATGCTGGCGCAGGGCCGCGGCGGCAAAGTGATCTTCATGTCATCGGCCCGCGGCTTGCTCGGCCACCCGGCCGGCTACTCCGCCTATTGCGCGTCCAAATCCGCCGTTGACGGCATCACCAAGGCACTGGGCTGCGAATGGGGTGCAACCGGCATCACCGTGAACGCCATCGCCCCGACTGTGTTCCGCTCGCCATTGACCGCCTGGATGTATGAGGACAACGAGAACGCCACGGCCGTGCGCAAAGGTTTTATCACGCGTGTGCCCAAGGGCCGTCTTGGCGAGCCCGCGGACCTGGCGGGGCCATTACTTTTCCTCGCCTCCAAAGCCTCGGATTTCTATACCGGCCATATCCTTTATGCCGACGGTGGCTACACAGCTGGATAATCTAGGTTTCGGCCATCGCTTATTGCGCAGCGCCGCCTGACGCGAGTACGAGAGTAGCATCATGAGTAAAGCAAAAATCGCCGTGATTGGGGCCGGGCTGATGGGCCATGGCATCGCGCAAGTCTTCGCGCTGGCCGGCCACGAAGTGACTGTCACCGACACGGTCATGAAAAATCTGGACAGCCTGGAAGCGCGGATCGCCGCCAATCTGCGCGATCTCGGGGACGATGAAACAGCCGTTTCGCGCGTGCGGCCTTGTGTCGATCTCGGCGACGCCGTTCGCGATGCCGATTACGTCGTGGAAGCGGTCTTTGAAGATCTGGCGCTGAAACAGAAGCTGTTCGCCGAGATCGAAGGTCACATCCGCGACGATACGATTCTCGCCAGCAATACCTCGGTCATCCCGATCACCTCGATCACGAGCGGCCTGAAGCGGCGCGAGCGTGCGCTCGGCACGCATTGGTGGAACCCACCATTCCTCGTTCCGCTTGTGGAAGTCATCGAGACGCAGTGGACGTCGCCCGAGACGGTCGCCTGGACCATGGAGTTGCATCGCGCTGCGGGGAAAGAGCCGGCGCATGTCAAAAAGGACGTGCCCGGTTTCATCGGCAATCGCCTGCAGCACGCGCTCTGGCGCGAAGCGATTACGCTGGTCGAGCAGGGCATTTGCGATGCGCAAACTGTCGATGCGGTGATCAAGGCATCGTTCGGCCGCCGGCTCGCCGTGCTCGGCCCGCTGGAGAATGCCGATCTGGTCGGGACCGATCTGGCGCTGGCGGTCCACAACGTCGTATTGCCGGCGATCGACAGCCGGCCGAGCGCATCGCCCTATCTGCAAGGACTTGTCGCGGACGGCAAGCTTGGCTTCAAATCGGGCGAAGGCTTCCGCAAGTGGAGCCAAGCAGAGCAGGCGGACTTGCGCGCTAAACTGGTTGCGCATCTGAAAGCGGCGCGCGGCAGGGAGAAGGTAAAATGACCGGCGCAAGAAACAAACCTCTTCGTTTTGCCGCGATCGACCGACGCACTTTGGTGACGCGCGGTCTCGGTATCCTGGCCGCGCCGGCCGTGCTGCGCGCGATCCCGGCCAACGCCCAATCGAAGAGCATCAAGATCGGCCATGTCAGTCCACGCACCGGGCCGCTCGCCGGTTTTGGCGAAGCCGACGGCTTCATTCTCGACCAGGTCAGGGGCATCTTGGCCAAAGGCCTGGAGAGCGGCGGCAAGACCTACCCGGTCGAAATCGTCAGCAAGGACAGCCAATCGAGCGGTACGCGCGCATCGGAAGTCGCTGCCGAGCTGATCTTGCGCGACAAGGTCGATCTTATCGTCGGCTCGGCTACGCCCGATACCACCAATCCGGTGGCCGATCAGGCCGAAGTCAACGAAGTGCCCTGCATCACCACCAATTGCCCGTGGCAACCTTATTTCTTCGGCCGCAACGGCGATCCGAAGAAGGGCTTCACGTGGACCTACCATTTTTTCTGGGGCCTCGAAGACGTGATTGCGGCTTTTCTCGCGCTGTGGGAAGGCCAGCCAACGAACAAAGTGATCGGCGGATTATTTCCCAATGATGCGGACGGCAATGCCTGGGGCGATCCGCAGCGCGGTCTGCCGCCGGCGCTCGCGCAAGCCGGCTACCGGCTCATCGATCCAGGCCGCTATCAAGTGATGAACAACGACTTCACGTCGCAAATTACGCGCTTTAAGGAGGCCGGCGCGCAGATTGTCACCGGCAATATGATCCCGCCCGATTTCGCGACCTTCTGGTCGCAGGCGGCGCAGCAGAATTTTCATCCCAAGATCGTCACCATCGGCAAGGCGCTGTTGTTTCCATCGGTGGTGAATTCGCTCGGGTCGCGCGGCAATGGCCTGACCAGCGAGATTTGGTGGACGCCGAACTATCCGTTCAGGTCGGGCCTCACCGGGCAAAGCGCGCAGCAATTGACCGATGCTTATACCGGCGCGACCAAGCGGCCGTGGTCGCAACCGATCGGTTATCAGCACGCGCTGTTCGAAGTCGCAATCGATGTGCTCAAGCGAGCGAAAAGCATCGATCCGAAAGCGATCCTCGATGCGATCGTCGCAACCAATTACAATTCGATGGTCGGTCCGGTGCATTGGACCGGGCATCCGGTCAAGAATGTCAGCAAGACACCGCTTGTTGCCGGCCAATGGCAGCGCCGCGGCGGCGTGTTCGAATTGGTCATCACCGCAAACAAGCCGGCGCCTGAAATCCCGGTCGGCGGAACGCTCGAATTGCTGTTGTGAGGCGCTTTTGGCTTAGCTGAAACTTAGCAAATCGATCATCGCACGGCTGTCGGGCAATTCGTCGAGCCGCAGCATGGCGTCGATCAGCGCATCCTGCCGGTCTTGCGTCATGACTGCACGCGTGAGCTTGCGAAATTTTTCGACGATTTGGGCCTGATCGGCGAAGCGTTGTTCGCTGCCGCGCGGCGCATCGCGGGTCTCGCGCTCGACCGAACCGTCGCGGAAATAAACTTCTACGCGCGCTTGGTGCCGGTGTGCCGCGCCGCGCGCGGTGATGGACGGGTCGTGAATGACCTGCACCCTACGCGCCAGTTCGATACGTGCGCGATCGTTGACGCAATCGGGCGTGAATTGATCGACAAAGGCATCGCCGGTAAGGATCAGCGTCGCGGCGCAGAACGGCAGGTTGAGCTGTGCGGCGGTCAATCCCTCCGGCCGGTACGGCCAGCCGGCATGATCGACCGTGACTTGCGATGCATGCACGAGTATCCGCTCGATGTCGGCGGCGGTGAACGGATGCCGCTTGCGAACATCGGCAAGCGCGTCGAGCGTCGTATGAGTGCTGCCGACGCAGGAATAAAATTTGAGCGAAACCCTCATTGTCTCATAGCGCTCGCCCAATCCGGCGGTCAGGGCTGCGAGATCGAAGCGGTCCTGCGAGCATGAAAACGTGGTGCAAAAGCCGCCATACGGAGCCTCGAACACGTCCACAATTCCGGTGAAGCCCCGTTCTGCAAGAAGCGCCGCGTAAAGACCGCTTTGCGCCGCGCGTCCGGCATGCATGCGTTTGACCATGGCGCCATATTGCGCAGCCATCAGGCCGCAGGATTGCGTGCCGGCGATGCCGAGTGCATGCACCGTTTTCTCGGTATCGAGCGCGAGCCCGCGCGCCGCGGCGGCAGCGGCTGAGAACACGCCGACGGTCGCACCGGAATGCCAGCCCTGGCCGATATGCTGCGGTCCCATGCACAAACCGACGCGCGGACCGATTTCATAGCCGGCCACCGCGGCCGTGATGACGTCACGGCCGGAGAGCTGCGCGTGAGTTTGCGCAACGGCGATCAGCCCCGGCAGCGTTACCGCGCCGACATGCAGGACGCCCTCGCGGTGCACGTCGTCGAGTTCGAAGCTTTGCACCTGCGTGCCGTTGACTAGAGCCGCGTGCGGCGACGAGAGCCGCCGATCGGTGCTCCAGATCGTGGTGTCGGGCGTTTTGTCGATCTGTTCGAGCGTTTCCCGCAGGATGCGGCACCATTCCAGATTTGCGCCGTAGATTGCGCAGCCGAGCGAATCCAGAATGAGCATTTTCAGACG
>DASZCJ010000477.1:0-2772 GCA_035943155.1 Xanthobacteraceae bacterium
ACTGTGGACCGCGGCGCTCGATCGCTTTCAGCATCCAGTTCCCGAGTATAGGCCGGGCGACCAGCATTTATTGGGCCAACAGTCCAATAGCAGGCCGCGGCGGTCGCGCGCTTAATCGCCAAATGTGAGGGTTGGTAACCGGGCGGGGTAGTAAACCTTGCCAGCGAACAGCGCACGATGCGGGGCTAATTTGCGGCCAAAAAGAGCGCCCGTTCGCCGCCCCGCAAAACCTTGAAAAATCGCGTTCTAACAATATCTTAGTTGCACTCCTTTTGTCCTGTACGGATCGCCTTTTTGGTGTACAAGATTCGGCGATTCACACATAATTTTTTGCCACTGATTCGAAAGCCGACTTCGAAAGCTCAGACTTCGAAAGCCCAACATGGCCGAACCCGTTCGCAGGCAAGTTCCACCATCTTCCGATTACGATGCAGAATCGATCAAGGTGCTCAAGGGGCTCGATGCCGTTCGCAAACGGCCCGGAATGTATATCGGCGACACTGATGATGGCTCCGGCCTGCATCACATGGTCTATGAAGTCGTCGACAACGCGATCGACGAGGCGCTCGCCGGTTTTGCCAAGGAAGTAACAGTCATACTCAATCCGGACGGTTCCTGCACTGTCCGTGACGACGGCCGCGGCATTCCAACCGACATCCACAAAGGTGAAGGTGTCTCGGCCGCCGAGGTCATTATGACGCAGCTTCATGCCGGCGGAAAATTCGACCAGAACTCTTACAAAGTTTCAGGCGGATTGCACGGCGTCGGCGTGTCGGTCGTCAATGCATTGTCGAGCTGGCTGCGCTTAAGGATCTGGCGCGACGGTCAGGAGCACTTCATGGAATTTCACGATGGCGAAGCGGTCGCGCCGCTCGCCGTCGTCGGCGCCGCGCGCGACAAGCGTGGCACCGAAGTGACGTTTCTGCCGTCCAAAAAAACCTTCAGCATGACGGAATTCGATTTCGCGACGCTGGAACACCGGCTTCGTGAACTCGCCTTCCTCAATTCCGGCGTGACTATTTTGCTTTCCGACATGCGTCACGCTGTCGAGAAACGCGAACAGATGCGTTACGAAGGCGGCGTCGAGGCATTCGTCAAATATCTCGACCGCAATAAAACGCCGCTGGTGCCGCAGCCGATTGTCATCAAGGCTGAGCGCGATGGCGTCGCCGTCGAATGCGCGCTGTGGTGGAACGACGGCTATCATGAAAACGTGCTCTGTTTTACCAACAATATTCCACAGCGCGACGGCGGCACCCATCTTGCCGGTTTCCGCGGCGCGCTTACGCGCCAAGTGACCGGCTATGCCGAATCCGCCGGCGTTGCACGTAAGGAAAAGGTTGCATTAACCGGCGACGACTGCCGCGAAGGACTGACGGCCGTACTGTCGATCAAAGTGGCCGACCCAAAATTTTCCTCCCAGACCAAGGACAAGCTCGTGTCCTCGGAGGTCCGGCCGTCGGTCGAGGGCATCGTCAACGATATGCTTAACGCCTGGTTCGAGGAGCATCCGTCCGAGGCCAAGACCATTGTCGGCAAAGTAATCCAGGCCGCCGCGGCGCGCGAAGCCGCACGCAAGGCCCGCGAAATGACGCGCAAGAGCGCTCTTGGCATCACTTCGCTGCCGGGAAAGCTGGCGGACTGTCAGGAGCGCGATCCGGCGAAATCGGAATTGTTTATCGTCGAGGGCGATTCCGCCGGCGGCAGCGCCAAACAAGGCCGCAATCGCGAATTTCAGGCGGTGTTGCCGCTGCGCGGCAAGATTTTGAATGTCGAGCGCGCCCGCATGGACAAGATGCTGTCGTCCGAGCAGATCGGCACGCTCATCACGGCGCTCGGCACCGGCATTGGCGCCGACGAGTTTTCCGTCGACAAGTTGCGCTACCACAAGATCATCATCATGACGGATGCCGACGTTGACGGCGCCCACATTCGCACGCTGCTTTTGACGTTTTTTTATCGGCAGATGCGCGAGATCATCGATCGTGGTCATCTCTACATTGCGCAGCCGCCGCTCTATAAAGTGACCCGCGGCAAGTCCGAACAATATCTCAAGGACGAGCATGCACTCGAAGACTACCTGATCGATGCCGGTCTCGAAGAGACGGTGCTGCGTCTATCGTCCGGGGAAGTGCGCGCCGGTAATGACCTGCGCCGGCTAGTCGAGGAAGCCCGCACCATCCGCAATCTGTTGCGCGGCCTGCACAGTCGCTACAATCGCCAGGTCATCGAGCAAGCCGCCATTGCCGGCGTGCTGCGTTCCCAGGTCACCGGCGATCCGATAAGAGCGGCGGCGGCAGCGGAGTATATCGCGCGGCGGCTTGACGCACTCACTGAGGCGGCCGAGCGCGGCTGGCACGGCCAATTCAGCGAGGCTGGCTTCCGGTTCGAGCGCACATTACGCGGCGTCAAGGAAGTCGCCGTGATCGACCAGGCCCTGCTCGGCTCTGCCGATGCGCGCAAGCTCGACGAATTTGCCCCCTCGCTGCAGCAGATTTATCCGCGGCCAACGCCACCGGCGATGCTGCGGCGAAAAGACGAGGAAGTCCCCATTCACGGCCCGGTCGGCCTGTTCGAAGCGGTGATGAGCGCCGGCCGTAAGGGTGCAACGCTTCAGCGCTACAAAGGCCTCGGCGAGATGAATGCGGAGCAGCTTTGGGAAACGACGCTCGACATTAATGCGCGCTCGTTGCTTTGCGTCAACGTCAAGGAAATCGACGAGGCCAACACAATCTTCGACGAGTTGATGGGCGATAAGGTGGAGCCGCGACG
>DASZCJ010000478.1:0-5456 GCA_035943155.1 Xanthobacteraceae bacterium
GCCAGTCATTCCCGAACTCGGCTTCTGCCTCGGCACGCGCGCCCAGATGTTCTGGCTGGAAGAAGGCCATCCGGCGGCGCTGGCGCCCGGCAAGCGGCCGCGCACCACGCTCTCCCCAACGCTGGCGCTGCGCGACGGGGAACCGTATCTCGCCTGGGGCTCGCCCGGCGGCGACGGCCAAGATCAATGGATCACGCAAATGTTCTTGCGCCACGTCCATTGCGGCATGAATTTGCAAGAGGCGATCGATGCGCCGGCGTGGCACTCCGAACATTTTCCCAGCTCGTTCTGGCCGCGCACCGCGCGCCCCGGCGTGCTAGTGCTCGAAAGCCGCGTACCGAAACAGACGATCGCCGAATTGGAGCGCCGCGGCCACATCGTCGAAACCGGACCGGATTGGTCGGAAGGCCGGCTCACCGCCGCCTCGCGCGTCGGCCCGCGCCGCCGAGCGGGCGCCAACGCGCGCGGCATGCAGGGCTATGCCGCCGGGCGCTGAGCGCCAAACGCTCGCTTTAAGCCGCGACCGTGCTCAAGAACGCTTCGACTTCGCTGCGTAGCTTGGTGGTGGCGTGTTCGACCTGTTCGGTGGCGGCGAGCACGGTCTGCGCCGAGCCGCGCGTCTGCGTGACGCCGCCAGCAACCTCGCCAAGCGCGGCGACGATCGCTTTGGCGCCGTTGGCAGCGCTGGCGACGTTGTGTGAAATTTCCCCGGTCGCCAGCTCCTGCTGCTCGACGGAAATAGCAACCGCGCTGGTGTAAGTATTAATATCCTGCATGCGCCGGGTAATTTCGCGGATTGCGGAGACCGCTTTGCCGCTCGATGCCTGCACCGAAAGAATTTCATGGGTGATTTCTTCGGTCGCCTTGGCAGTCTGCACCGCGAGCGATTTCACTTCCGAAGCCACCACGGCAAAGCCGCGGCCCGCCTCGCCGGCACCCGCCGCTTCGATCGTGGCATTGAGCGCTAACAAATTGGTCTGGCCGGCGATGTCCTGAATTAGCTTCACCACGTCGCCAATCTTTTGCGCCACATGCGCGAGCGCGGCGATGTCCTCATTGGTAGCGCTAGCGTCGGCCGCGGCGGCACGCACCACCTGATTGGTCTGTCGGAGCTGGCGGCTGATCTCTTTGATCGAAAGCGAAAGCTCCGCCGCGGCGGTGGCCGCGGTTTCCACGTTTGCGGACGCGGCGTTCGAGCCGTGCACCGCACCTTCGGCGCGATGCAACGTGTGGTCGGAGGTCGTCAGCAGCAATTTGGCGGCCGCCTTCATGGCGCTGGCGCTCTGACTGACGGTTTCGAGGACATTTTCGACGCGCGCGCGGAATGAGCCGATCGCCGCATCGACGGCGCGGCGGCGTTCCTCCCGCTGGCGCAACGAGTCACGCTCTTTTTCCGCGAGCAGCTGCTCGGTGACGTCGGTATGCGTGGCGACCCAACCGCCGCCGCGCATCGGACGGCTGACCAGCGCGATGACGCGGCCGTCCTTGAGCTCGATGGTCTTGGTTTCGGTTCGGCCTTCGGCCGCCTGGCGCAGACAATCGGCGACGTAGTGATCCGGATCGCCGTTGAAATTTCCCGCGGCAAGCCGATGCATCAACAGATCGCGCAACGACGTTCCCGGCCGCGCATGCTCGGGCTGCAGATCATACATTTCGATGTACACGTGGTTGCACAGCACGAGTCGCGCCGCGCTGTCGAACATGCACAGGCCCTGGGTCATATTGTTAAGGGCGCGCGGAACAATCGCGTCTGTTTTCGCCGGCGGTGATTGACCAACAATCCTTCGATCGCCGCCAGGCCCAACGCGAACGGTAATGCGAATAGCAACGCCGCCACCGGCGTCGATGCTTGCGTGAGCATGGCGACAACCCAAGATGTGCCGCACAGCACGAAAATAGCGATGCCAAACGCCAGCCCGACAACGCCAGCGATGCCGACGAGCGGCCAGTTGCGGCTCAACTTGGAAAGATTTGGAACGCCGAACATCGGCAAAACCTAGGCGCGGACCCGTTGTTTTAGCATTAAGCGACGCAGCATGACGTGCTTAACAAATGCTCAACAGTAATGCGGCTCAGATCATCCGCCTTCGACCGCGACCAGTTCTATCTGGAAAACCAGTAGCGCGTTTGGTGGAATCGAGCCGGGGACGCCTGTCGTGCGGTATGCGAGATGAGGACCGACCTTCACCCTGCGCCTGCCACCGACCTTCATGCCCTCTACCGCATAGTCGAGGCCGGCAATCACCTCGCGTTTGCCGAGCTTGAAGGTGTAGGTCATTTGCTTTTGGAAAGCATCGCCGCGATGGAGGTAGCCGGAATAGCGGATCGTCACGGTACAGCCGCGTTGCGCCACCGGACCGGATCCCTCGACCTCGGATTCGAGCTCGATTCCCTTCTTCATCACCCAAGCCGCGTCAGCAAAATTTGAATTTGGCTGTATTACCGATTTTTGTGAAGGTCGCGGAGGAGGATACTGGCGAGGACCGATCAGCGGCTTGCCGGAATGACCGGCAGCAGCAGATGGGAATCCATGTCGCCGCCGGCATGAACCGTATTGGTGCCGATGTTGTAATCGGCGTGATAGTGCATGTAATGGCTGCTGCCGACGCCGTCGCGCGGCTGGATATCCAGCCGAATGCGATGATTTTTCTTAAACACCATCGAGGTCGGCCAGATCTCCACTTCGACGCGAACCGCTTCGCCCGGCGTCAGATAAAGCCGGCGGACGTGGCGATGATACGGGCGATACGGGCGCGACAATTCGGGATCGAGCTCGCGGTGCGATACGCGCAACCAACCTTTCGCCACCGGCACCGGCAGGCCCTGTTGACCAATTTCCATGACTTCGCTGCGGTCGGGCGCGAAATTGCGCAGCGTCAGAAATAAATCCATGTCTTCGGTGGAGCTCGATACCCACAACCCCGCGGCGAGCGGGCCGGTGATTTCCGTATCGGCGGCGAGCGGCGGCGTCTCGAGCGAGACCCCCATGCCGGGCTTGATGCCGCCGCCCATCACCTGCGATGAGGCGGCCGACGTCGAGCCCATCGAGCCGAGGCTCGAGGCGGCATAGGTCCGCGACGCTATGTTGGTTGGCTTGATCGTGGTGAGCGTCCCGGTGACGCCGGCGCGTTCGTCCGCCGGCCGCGACAGATCGAGATAGAATTTGGTCCAGCGCGTGCGGGCAAGCGGCCATTCGTGCTCATTGCGCCATTCGAAGGCATTGCCGCCCTGGCGAATGGCAAGCTTTACCGGCGGCTCTTTCATGACACCGTTGTCAATGCCCTTGAGCCAATAATCGAAGAAGCGAATCTGATCGCGTCGTGCGTCTTCAGTGTAGAACGGATGCACATGCGAGCCGAGATGAATGCGCAGCTTCTTGTGCGGGCTTGCCGCGCGCATGAACGCCTCGGTATTGCCGCGCAAATGCAGGCCCATGCCGGACCAATTGCCGACGCTGAACATCGGCACATCGATCTTGTCCCATTGCGCCTGCGAGCCGCGAAACGCGCCGCTGTCGAGATTATTACGCAGCCAGAAATGCAGCGTGTTGATGTGCCAACCGTCGGCGAGCTCTCGCGAAGTACGGCGAGCAAATGATGCAGCATATGTGCGGTGTACCAGTTGGTCATGAACAGGCTCAGGATGCCGCCGTGAAAAAGCGCGTCGCGATAAAGATCGGCAAAGCCTTCCCACGGGATGATCGCCTTCAATGACGGCGGGTGCAGATTGGCGACGAACCACTGATTGATGGCGAAATAGGAAATGCCGAGAAGCCCGATATTGCCGTTGTACCATGGCTGCGCCGTCGCCCATTCGATCGCGTCATAGAAGTCGATCGCTTCGGCGAGCGACCACGGGTCGTATTGCCCCGGCGACTTGCCGGTGCCGCGACTATCGACGCGAACGCCCGCGTAGCCGCACGGCACCCACCATTGCGGATTGATGGTCTCCCAGTTCATCCATTCGTTGGGCGGCTCTTCCAGCGTCTCCGATTGCCGGATCAAGTCCGGCAATGACGAATAAAAGACCGTTCTCCCGACGCGCGACGGCCTTGTTTCCGCGGACCGCTCGCTTCGATTAATTATTCCGTCTCGATCTTCACTTCGCTCGTGATCTTGCGCCAGGTCTCGATCTGTTGCGCCAGCCAGGTTTTGGCGTCGGCAAGCGAGCTATTCGGCACAATGTTGAATGTCTGTTTCTTGTATGCCGAATTTGCTTCCGGCGTTTGCAGCGACACAACCGCCGCATCGAAAATTATCTGCAAAACTTGTTTCGGCGTGCCGGCCGGCGCGAACAAGGCCTGCCAGGCAATCGTGCCGACGCCGGGGAAACCGGCCTCCTGCATGGTCGGTAGATCGGGATAGTCCGGCAATCGTGCATGGTTGACGAGCGCGAGTGGGCGGAAATTTCCAGCCTTCACCTGGGATGTTGAGCTCGCGACATTAAGGAAGGCGACCTGGGTCGAGCCGGTCAGCATGTCGTTGATGACGCCGGACGCTCCCGATTTATTGGGAACGGCGATCATGTCGAGGCCACCAGCGCGTTTGGCGAGATAGGCCGTGTCGTAATGCGGATAGCTGCCGGGCCCGACGGTGCCGTAGCGAACCTTGCCGGGATTCTTCTTCGCATAATCGATCAGCCCGGGCAGGCTACTGACATTGAAATCCTTGGTCGTGGCAAGGAGGAAAGCCGGTATGTCGACCACATTAGTGATCGGCACCACGTCCCTTGAGTAATCGATTTTGAATTTTTCCGCATAGATGATCGGCGTGATGGCGTTGGTCGAGACATTGCCGATCATCAGCGTGTAGCCGTCGGCAGGCGAGCGCACCATGTCCTCAATCGCGATGATGCCGAATGCGCCCGGCTTGCTCTCGACATAGAACGATTGGCCGAGCCGCTTGCTCATTTGCTCGGCGAGGATGCGGGCCACGATGTCGGTCGCGCCGCCGGGCGCATAAGGCACGATGATTTTGACCGGCCTCGACGGATATTTGTCTGCCGTTTGCGCTGGCGCGGCACCAGCGGTCAGACACGTTGCGGTCAGACACAGTATCGTCGTCACTAGAATCATCGCGCGTTTCATGACGCTCTCCGCTGATCTGTGCCGTTTTACGTTGCGACTAATCTTCGCCGCCCGCCGCAATGCCATGCAGGCCGTGCGACGCGTCCTTCACCGTGAAGAATACGACGTCGCTATCGGCCGAAGCTGTGCCCGAATGCACGACATTGGCCGGAACATAGATCACGGAGCCGGGCTTGGCTTCGACGGACTTGCCGCCGATGGTGGCGTGGAAGACGCCCTGCAGAATATAAATCCATTGCTCGTTGGGATGCGAATGCGGCTCGGCGCCGGTCCCGGCCGACATGCGCATCAGTCCGACGATCATGCGATCGCCCTCGACGCAGGAGCCGTTTGCCGTCGAATAATCGGGACCACCCAGGATGTGATTAAC
>DASZCJ010000479.1:0-2181 GCA_035943155.1 Xanthobacteraceae bacterium
GACCATAGGCAGCCATCGTGAATTACTGCACGTGCGTGGGATTAGAATTTGACCGGCGGCGCCTCGCCAACAGCGGCGCGCTCGTCGCCGAGATCGAAGAAAGTTTTCGGCGCGAAACCGAACGCCGATGCGAACAAAGCGGCGGGGAAGCGCTGAATGCCGGTATTGTATTCCTGAACGGCATTATTGAAGAAACGCCGCGCCGCGGCGATTTTGTTTTCCAGGTCGGTGAGCTCGGCCTGCAGCTGCTGGAAATTGGTGCTGGCTTTCAGGTCTGGATAAGCTTCAGCGACGGCAAATAGCTGCCGCAGCGCTCCAGTCAGCATGTTTTCGGCGGCGGCTTGCTGCGCCGGCCCTTGCGCGGTCATCGCCGCGTTGCGCGCCTTGACCACTTCGTCAAGCGTGCCGCGCTCGTGCGCCGCATAGCCCTTCACCGTCTCTACCAGATTGGGCACGAGGTCATGTCGCTGCCGTAGCTGCACGTCGATATCGGCGTAAGCCTGATTGACGCGCTGGCGGATGGAAATCAGGCTGTTGTAGACGCCGATCGCCCAAATGACGAGAACGACTATGATGCCAAGGACAATCATCGCCGAAGTGGACATTCCGCAGCTCCTTACGTCTCGGCGTGAGCGCGTAACCGCTTTCGTCGCCGCAATCGGTAGTATAGCCAAATATAGTGGCTGCGCCCGGGCGCGGCGAGAGCTGGCAGCACTCTTAATCCTTGTAGTGCCGCTTCTGAACCCGAAGTCGCATCCGAGCGCTCCGCAAACTTGTGCGAACTTCGGGTTCGCGGCACTGGCAAGTGCCGCGGGAATTGCGGCAAGATAGTTCCTGAGGCGCGTGCCGGCGCCGCGGGCAGAGAGGAATCATGCAGGGCAAGGTCGCGCTTGAAGAGCATTTCGCCATTCCGGAAACGCTGGAAGACTCGCATGGCTATTTTCCCAACCGGGTGTGGCAGGAAGTTAAAAGCCGGGTCATGGATATTCATGAGCGCCGGCTGCGCGAGATGGACGAGAACGGCATCGAGCTGATGCTGCTGTCGCTCAACGCGCCGGCGGTGCAGGCCATTCCAGACAAGACGCGCGCCGCCGAGGTCGCGCGCAAAGCCAACGACTATCTCGCCGAACAGGTGGCGAAGCGGCCCAATCGATTTCAGGGTGTGGCGGCGCTGGCGATGCAGGATGCCGAGGGCGCGGCGCGCGAACTGGAGCGCTGCGTCAACGAACTCGGCTTTCGCGGCGCTCTGGTCAACGGCTTTTCGCAGGTCGGCGATGCCGACAAGGTCGTCTATTACGATCTGCCGCAATACCGGCCGTTCTGGGCGACCGTCGAACAGTTGGATGTGCCGTTCTATCTGCACCCGCGTAACCCGCTATCGCGCGACGGCAAAATTTACGAAGGGCACGCTTGGCTGCTCGGGCCGATTTGGGCATTCGGCCACGAAACCGCGGTTCACGCCTTGCGTTTGATGGGATCAGGACTGTTCGACGAATATCCCCGCCTCAACGTCATCCTTGGCCATCTCGGCGAAAACCTGCCTTACGCCATGTGGCGGATCGACAACGCCAATGGCTGGATCGAGAACCGGCACAACTATCCGGCGAAGAAACCGATGCGAGATTATTTCTGCGCCAATTTCCATATCACCACGTCCGGCAATTTTCACACGCAGGCGCTGATCGATGCGATGCTGGTGCTTGGTGCGGACCGCATCATGTTTTCCGCCGACTGGCCGTTCGAGAATATCGATCACGCGGCGCGCTGGTTCGATGCCTGTCCAATCAGCGAACCGGACCGGCTCAAGATTGGACGCGACAACGCACGAAGGCTGTTCAAGCTTCAAACTCACTAGAAGCTATACGACGGGCTGTTTCCCACTTCCCGTTTCCATCCATCGGCCACGTCGAGAAGGACGGCAACAATTACCGCTTGGTGCCGGTGGCGTGGAACGGAACGCTCTAAGCGGGTTGTTTACGTTCCCGATGCGCAGGGCGGCTCACTGTCCGACCTTGATCGCGACTTCAAGGTTTTCGCTGCCGACGCCAAAGCGTGTGCCGCGCACTGGCGCCGCGCCGATCGAATCAAGCCCGACGGCAACGCGGACATAAGCTTCGGTCGGACAAATACCGTTGGCTGGGTCGAATCCGACCCAGCCAATATCGGGAATGAGTGCTTCCG
>DASZCJ010000480.1:0-15720 GCA_035943155.1 Xanthobacteraceae bacterium
TCGTCGGCAGTCACGCGACCCGCTATACGATCCGGCAATAAAGCCAGGGCCACTCCCGTTTAAGGTGAACAAGGCCATCGCAGCGAGACCGGCGACCACCCTCCCCTTTCGGGAGGAGAACTATGCGAGTTTTGGGGTGAACAAGATAATGAGCAGCGCGCGTCCACAACCTCGACCCGGCGTGCTCGATATCGAGGCCTACGTACCCGGCAAGAGCAGCGCGCCGGGGGCGGCCAAGGTATTTAAGCTGTCGTCGAACGAGACGCCGCTTGGGCCGAGCCCGCGCGCGATCGCCGCCTACAAGGCTTGGGCGGATCACCTGGAAGACTACCCGGACGGTTCGGCCAGCGATCTGCGCGAAGCGATCGGGCGGGCCTTCGGGCTCGATCCCGACCGCATCGTCGCCGGCGCGGGCTCCGACGATCTGCTCCACCTTCTGGCGCATGCCTATCTCGTCGACGGCGACGAGGCTATTCACACCACCCATGGCTTTCTGATCTACCCGATCGTAACGCTCGGCGCGGGTGCAAAAGCCGTCGTCGCGCCGGAGAAAGATTACACCGCCGATGTCGACGCGATTCTGGCCGCGGTGACTAAGAAGACGAAACTCGTCTTCCTCGCCAATCCGAACAATCCGACCGGCACCTGCCTGTCGTTCGACGAAATCAAGCGCTTGCACCGCGGGCTGCCGGCGAACGTCATTCTGGTGATCGATGCGGCTTACGCCGACTATGTCCGGCGCAACGACTACGAGGCGGGCATCGAATTGGTCGCCACGTCGGACAATGTCGTCATGTGCCGCACATTCTCGAAAATCCATGGGCTGGCGGCGCTGCGGCTCGGCTGGATGTTCGCTCCGGCGCATATTGTCGATGCGATCAACCGCATTCGCGGCCCGTTCAATGTCAGCGGGCCGGCGATTGCCGCCGGCATCGCTGCGATCGAGGACATCGCGCATCAGGAACGCTCGCGCGAGCACAATACGCGCTGGCTCGATTGGCTGAGGCAGGAAATCGGCAAGCTCGACCTCAAAATAACGCCAAGCGTCGCCAACTTTTTGCTGATCCATTTTCCGGATACCAAGGGGCGCACGGCCAAAGACGCCGACGCCTTCCTCACGGCGCGCGGGCTGATCTTGCGGCAGACAACCGCCTATAAGCTGCCGAATGCGCTACGGATGAGTGTGGGCAGCGAGGAAGCGAACCGCCTCGTCGTTGCGGCGCTCAAAGATTTTTTGGGGCAATCATAATGCACGCGAGTACCTCGCTCCCTCGATCAGACGGACGCGGGAGCACTCTGCGGGCGCGGAGAAGTTTGTGGCACAGCCAACGCCATTGTTTAACCGCCTCACGCTAGTCGGCGTCGGCTTGATCGGCTCGTCGATCGCTCGCGCGGCGCGCGCGCAGGGCGCGGTGCGTGAGATTATCGCCACCGCGCGAACGGCGGCAACACGCCGGCGCGTCGCCGAGCTCGGTCTGGCCGACCAGGTGGTCGAGAGCAACGGCGCCGCTGCCACGGGCGCCGATCTCGTCATCGTCTGCGCGCCGGTCGGCGTCTGTGGTGAAATCGCCAAAGAGATTGCCCCGCAGCTTAAGCGCGGCGCAATCGTCTCCGATGTCGGTTCGGTCAAGACCGCCATCGTGCGCGACATGGCTCCGCACTTGCCGCCCGGCGTGCATTTCGTGCCGGCGCATCCGGTCGCCGGAACCGAGCATTCCGGACCCGATGCCGGTTTCGCCGAACTCTTCGTCGGCCGCTGGTGCATTCTCACGCCACCCGCGGGCACCGATGCCGCCGCCGTCGACAAGCTTGCCGCCTTCTGGCGGATGCTCGGCGCCAATGTCGAAACCATGGCGTCGCCGGAGCACCACGATCTGGTGCTGGCAATCACTAGTCATCTGCCGCATCTGATCGCCTATACGATCGTCGGCACCGCCGATGAGCTCGCTGAAGTGACGCGTTCCGAAGTGCTCAAATTTTCCGCCGGCGGTTTTCGCGATTTCACGCGGATTGCTGCGTCGGATCCGATCATGTGGCGCGACGTATTTCTCGCCAACAAGGATGCGGTGCTGGAAATGCTCGGCACGTTTAATGAAGATCTGTCGCAATTGACGCGCGCGATCCGCCGTGGCGATGGTGAGGCTTTGTTCGAGCATTTTGCCCGCACCCGCGCGATCCGCCGCGGCATCGTCGAAATCGGTCAAGATTCGCCGGCGCCGGATTTTGGCCGCGCCCATCCGGGTCTGCCGGACGCGCCGTTGCCGCGCCCCTACGCCGTTTCGGACGAAACCTGAGCTTCTCGCGTCTGTCGTAACTTCAAATGCTATCGTCGCGATCGACGAACCGGACCACAACGTCGCTCGTATTTGGCGGCGCTGCGATGGTGCCGATAAATCCGGCGAAGGCAGCGGTACACGCTTTGATCGCGGGCGGCATGGGATGCAAACGCTCGCGCGGGATCGGCTCCGGTTCGAAGCTAATCGTCGCCACGTCGAGTTCATTCGCCAGCAGCGCGGTGGCGCGTTCAAGCGGCTGCAGCCGTGCCTCGGCATAGTCGGCTGCATAGTCAGTCGGTTGGGCAGCAGCTTGCGCCACCGCAGCCATCGCCCGTCGCACCGGGGCCACCGCGTTGGCCGCAACCACGAGCTTGTCGGCATAGGAGAGTTCCGCTTGCCAGACGCAACGGCAGCGGTGGCAACGCACCTGGCGGGTCCAGCCTCTGGGCGGCCGCAGGGTTGCCATCTCGACGCCATAAGATGTACCGCAGTTCGGACAGGCGATGAGCATCGGCGACTCGATAGGCGCGGACCTTCCGCAAGGCTAGCAGTCGGTCCGTTAAGGAATTGAAAACCAAGCCGACCCTGCGTTTTCGGGCCGCCGCGAGCGCTAAGGTGCGGCCGGTGTTAGATTGCGGGCAGCGGGGCGAATCACCATGCGGGCGTTGCGGAGGACCGCGTGATCCGATTTGAAAATGTCGGCTTGCGCTATGGCTTCGGCACCGAGGTCCTGCGCGACCTGAGCTTCCATATTGACAGCAATTCGTTTCAGTTTCTCACCGGACCTTCGGGCGCCGGTAAAACCTCATTGCTGCGCCTGTTATTTCTATCGCTCAAGCCGACGCGTGGCCTGATTTCGATGTTCAATCAGGATACCGCCACCCTGACCAAGGACAGACGCGCCACGCTGCGCCGGCGCATTGGTATTGTATTTCAGGATTTCCGCCTGCTCGATCATCTGACCACATATGAAAACGTCGCACTGCCGTTTCGCGTCCTCGGCAAAGAGGAGGACACGTATCGCAGCGAAGTCATCGAACTCTTGCAATGGGTCGGCCTGGGCGAGCGCATGGACGCATTGCCGCCGGTGCTTTCGGGAGGTGAGAAGCAACGTGCGGCCATAGCCCGCGCGGTCATTGCCCGCCCCCAGCTGCTGCTTGCCGATGAGCCGACCGGCAATGTCGACCCCAATCTCGGTCAACGGCTGCTGCGCCTGTTCATCGAACTGTACAGAACGGGCACCTCCGTCGTCATTGCCACCCACGACATCACGCTGATGGACGAGTATGACGCCCGCCGTCTGGTTCTGCACGAGGGGCGATTGCATGTCTACGAGTGAGCCCTTCGATTCCGTGTCGGACTCCTGGCCCGAAGACGAGGCCGCGCCGGACAGCGCGGCGCATCGGGCTTTGACACCGATCGTGCCAAGCGACTCGATCGCCGGCCGTTCGCTGGCCGCAGTGGTCGCCATCATGACTTTCCTGGCGACCCTGGCGACCGGCACGGCGATGCTGGTGGTCGATGCCGCCAGCGATTGGCAGTCCGACGTGGCGCGCGAAGTAACCATCCAGGTTCGTCCGGTTTCCGGACGCGATCTGGATGCCGATGTGACCGCTGCCACTGCGATCGCGCGTAGCACCGCGGGCGTAAGCGATGTGCGCGCTTATAGCCGGCAAGAATCCGCAGAGCTCGTGGAGCCGTGGCTTGGCTCCGGCCTTGCGCTCGGCAGTTTGCCCATTCCGCGCATCATCGTGGTCAAGCTCCAGGCCGGGGCCAGTCCCAACTTCGTCGATCTGCGCAAAGCGCTTGCGGCACAGGTATCTACTGCCAGCCTCGACGATCATCGCGGCTGGATCGATCGTATGCGCACCATGGCGGAGACCGCGGTCGCCACCGGCATCGTCATCCTCGCGCTTGTTATTGCCGTAACCGTGCTGTCGGTCACCTTTGCAACGCGCGGTGCGATGGCGACAAATCGCCCGACCATCGAGGTCCTACATTATGTCGGCGCGACTGATGGCTTCATAGCGCGGCAGTTTCAGCGGCATTTTTTAATGCTCGGTTTGAAAGGTGGCATCATCGGCGGCGGCAGTGCAATGGCGCTGTTCGGCCTTTTGCAAGCGGCCGACGCCTGGCTCGTGGGCACGCCGGGAGGCAATGAGGCGAGCGCGCTGTTTGGCAGCCTCGCGATCGGCCCCTCCGGCTATATCGCCATGTTTGTAGTTATCATGCTGATGGCGCTGGTCACGGCTGGAGCTTCGCGCCGCACCGTTGCGCAGACTCTGGAAAATATCGAATGAGGCGCTACACACGCTCCCAGGAGCGCGCGAATGGCGGTTATGACTTCGAGACCGTTGGCTGGCGATGGCGGTGCTGAACCTGTGGTTGGGGAGCGCGGGCATGCCGAGCCTTAGAAAGGCGGTCAAGCGACGGCGGATAGGATCAATCGGGCTCAAGCTCGGGCTCCTGATCGTGATCCTGCTCGCCGCCGGCTTTAGTTATTTCATTTGGCAGCTGCCTAGTCGCGAAATCGCCCTCGATCGCAATGCCGACGGTATTGTCGTGCTGACCGGCGGCGACTCGCGCGTCACTGACGCGCTTGAATTGCTGTCCTCCGGCCGCGGCAAGCGGCTGTTGATCTCGGGTGTATATGCCGGCACTACGACAAACGATATTCGCCGCCAGGTCGTCGACTACAACCGCGTCTTGTCTTGTTGCGTTGACTTGGATTATTCAGCGGTGAACACTGTGGGCAATGCAGTCCAGGCTCGGCAATGGGCGCTTAAGAACGGTTTCCGTTCATTGATCGTTGTTACGTCTGCCTATCACATGCCGCGGGCGCTTGCCGAACTATCCCACCAGCTGCCCGATGTCGCCCTGATCCCCTATCCGGTGGTTTCCGACCGGTTGCGGATCGAGCCGTGGTGGTCAAATACCGCGACGACCAAAGTCGTGTTGTCGGAATACTTCAAGTATCTTGCCGCCAAGCTGCGCATGCAATTCGATCCAGCTCCCACATCGAGTTGATCGCGAACGCGTTGCTCAACCGTGGCGTATTTTCGGAAATCACCCGTGTCTCGATCCATCTGGATTCTCGCGCGATCGCTTCTGTTCAACACGCTGTTTTACGTCAATCTGCTCGTTCATATGATCCTCGCGCTGCCGACACTGGTACTGCCCTACCGGGCCCTGCGCATCTTCATTCGCTCCTACGCGCGAACGAGCCTTTGGTTGCTACGGATGATCTGCGGCACGAAAGTCGTCTGGCGCGGCACGCAGAACATTCCACGCGGCTCGTGCATCGTTGCCTGCAAGCATCAATCCGCTTGGGAAACATTTGCGCTTTACGCCGTGCTTGACGATCCGATTTATATCCTCAAGCGCGAATTGATGTGGATTCCGCTGTTCGGTTGGTACACCTGGAAAGCCGGCCTCATCCCGATCGATCGCAGCGCCGGAATGGCGGCGCTGGCGCGCATGACCGCGCGCGCACAAAAGGCGCTGAACGGTCCGCACCCGCGCCAGCTCGTCATCTTTCCGGAGGGCACCCGCCGCGCGCCTGGGGCCGCGCCAAGCTATAAGCCGGGCATCGTGCATCTTTATGCCAGGACCCGGCTCGCTTGCGTGCCGGCTGCACTGAATTCCGGCCTGTTCTGGCCGCGCCGCTCGCTGCGCCGGCTGCCGGGCACAATCGTTATGGAGTTTCTGAACCCGATCGCGCCGGGGCTCGGCAAGGCCGCGTTCTTCACCGGTCTGCAAGAGGCAATCGAACTGGCAAGCGCGCGCCTGATTCAGGAATCGGAAGTCAGGCATCAGGGATCAAGAGATGGCGGGTCAAGCGTCGGGTATTAGAGCTTGCCGCTCACCGATTCCTGATTCCTGATGGCTGATTCCTGATGGCCGATTCCTGATCCCTGGCCCGCCAACCGCTCCGCGAGCAAATGCAAATCGCTCTCACGATACCCCAGAGCTTCGAGCGCGCGTACTGTTTCCAATACATAGTCGCGGTTGGCGCCGGATTGGCCGTGCCCCTGCCGCACGTGATGCAGGCTTTCGGCGAGGGTTAGCCGGCCGGCATATTGCACATGACTGCGATCGACGACGTAGCAGACCGCCCGCACGCGGTGCCGCATATGATCTTCAAGCTCGATCTGGCGCATAGTTTCCAGATAAACCGTTGTGACCTGCTCCCGCGAACGCAAATAGTGCAGCGTTTCGGCGCGCGCCGCGGCAGCGACGCGATAGGCAATGCCGCGGCACCTGCCGCCGCGATCGAGTCCAAGAACGAGACCAGGCCGCTGCGGGGTGCCGCGATGGAAGAACGAAAATACGCAAAGCGCCCGGTGCAGGCCGACGAGCCGCGCCGGGACGCGCTCCAGGTAGGAAAACCCCGGACGCCACATCAATGAGCCATAGGCGAACACCCAGAGGTCCTTGTCATCGTGCTCGGCGGTCTTAATCATTACAGCTCGTCTGAGTAATTTGCCTGCGAGGCCGGTAGTTCGGCAGTTGGCGCGAAAGTGTGGCTGAACTTTGGGCTGAGACTTTCCGCCGGTTCGGAATAGGACGACAAGCTGTCACCTTTAAAGCCCATCTTTGAAATGACACGGCGACGGGTGAAAAAACGCAAATGGCCGGGCAATCCCCGCTGAACATAATGCGATCGGAGCCGCGGCGCCCACGCCGTCCCAATAGCGGGCCCCGGCGTCGGCGGCTATGGCGGCTGCTGGTCCTAGCCGCCGTGATCGTGGCGCTCCCGGTCGGTTGGACGATGCTGTGGCACTACGCGGCCTCGATCGCGAGCCAGGTCTTATCCGGCTGGATCGATAGGGAGGTGGCGCTCGGCCGCGTTTACGCCTGCGGATCTCAGACAATCGGCGGTTTTCCGTTCGGCATCCTTATCCGTTGCGATGAGGCGGCCGCCGCCTTCAACAGCAATCGTCCGCCATTCGATGTCAGCGCCAAGGACATCACGTTCTCGGCGCAAGTATTTCGCCCGACGCTGCTCAATGGCGAAATCACCGGTCCGGTCACGCTGGCCGATCCGGGCCAGCCGCCGACTTTTACCGCCAACTGGTCCCGGGCGCGGCTGGCACTCCTTGGCCTGCCGCCCGAGCCGGAACGCGTGACCGCGAGCGTCGCTAAACCTCGGCTCGACCGCAGCGCCGGCCCGGCCGCCGGTATGATCTTTCAGGCCGACCAGGTGGAGGTCGACGGCCGCATTATCCAGGGTTCGGCGCGCCGCAATCCCGTGATTGAAGCCAGTGCCCAATTCACCGCAGCACGCGCACCGAGCTTTCATCCGCTGCTTGCCGAGCCGCTCCAGGGCGGGATCGACGCGGTGATGCGTGGCTTTAAGGATTTCGCGCCCAAGCCATGGCCGGTCCTGTTTCGCGAATTGCAAGCCGCAGGCGGCGGCATCGAGATCAAGTCGCTGCGTGTCGCGCGTGCCGACGCCATCGTAGTGGGCACCGGGTCGTTGACGATCAACGCGCGCGGCAGGCTCGAAGGCGAGCTGCAGGTCACTGTGGCCGGCGTAGAAAATATCGTGCCGCTTCTTGGCGTGGACAAACTGATCGGACAGGGCGTCGACCGGCTTACCGGCGGAACCGGATCGCCGACGCAAGGCTTGGGCGCGCTTGACCGTTTGCTGCCCGGTTTGGGCCGGATCGTACAGGAAGGCGCCAGTATGAGCCTGATCGAGACGATCGAGAAAATGGGCGAGCCGACCACGCTCGAAAAAAAACCGGCGGTCGAGCTGCTGCTGCGCGTTGCCGACGGCATTATTTATGTCGGCCTCGTCCCGGTGGCGGAGGTGCCGCCGCTGTTCTGAGCGAACTGCTGCGTACAATAGTGCGCTCGGAACCTGACATCCTTCGAACGATGCACGCGCACCGGCGTTTCACTCCGAAGCCAATGATGTGGAGCGGAACAATGCCGCAGAAACGAACCGTCGAAAGAGCTAAAGCCGACCGGCGCGCCGGCAAAGCGACGTCGACGCAAGCGGGGGAATTCGTCCGTGAAGAGATTGAGAAAATCCGCCGCGGCGAGCATGGCGCGCGGTCGACCCGACAGGCGATCGCCATCGGGTTGTCGCAGGCGCGGCGCGCGGGCGTGAAGCTGCCGCCGCCAAAGCGCGGCCGCACGACTGCGCGCACGCGCCGCAGCGCCAAATACGCCTATGAAGCGGGCCTAGGAAGGCGCAAAACGCGGCGTCGGCCGCGGATTTCGCGCGCGGTATCGCGGGTTCTCAAACGCGAGCCGCGAAGTAGCGCGTCACGCGTCGCGTTGTCGCGCCAGGCGCGGCGTGCCGCGTCGCGGCGTAGTGCGGCGCAGCGATCGGCCGCGGCGCGCAAAGCCGCCCACACTAAGGGCTATTCTGGGCGTTCGGCGGCGGCAAAGAAGGCGGCGCGCACGCGAGCACGGCGCTGACCCCGCGCCGTATTGGCGGCACCGCGAAAGCAAATCTAACGCCGGGAGCGATCCGCTCCCGCTTCGCGGTGGCGGAACTGCCGGGAGAGGAACTGCCGCAAGAGGAACTGCGCGAGCGAGAGCCGCGTTGTTAAGTTGCGACGCGCGAACATCGGTTTCTGTTCTCCGAGATGTATTGAGGAGGTGCCGATGACCTGGATTGATGATGAGGATACGTGGCAGCAGCCAGGCGATGGAGGGCCCGCTCCCGGTCGTGTGCTCTACTGGTTCGCCACTGCTATCGCTGCTCTGATCCTGATCTTCGCGGTGGCCGATTTCTTCATTAGCTGGGCGCAAGGCCCACCGATCCTGCGGATCGTCGCCTTCGTCGCCGCAGCGGTGGTTTGGCTAATCGGCCGCGCCTGCCGTTCGCTCGGTGGCTAGTCCGACTCCTTGCGCCGCTTGAGCATGAGGATGTGCATGCCTTCGAGGATCAGCTCGCTGCGCTGGTTGTGCAGCGCGATCGCCAGCCGGAGAATGCCACGGTCGGCGCCCTTCGGTTCGACCGTGACGACGGTAAACTGCGGCGTCACAGTATCTCCCACAAACGCCGGCCGCTTGTAGCGCGCCTCGTTGCCGAGCATCGCCACCATCGACTCGGTGAGCTCGCCACTGATCGGCGCCGCGCCAAGGGCGCATAAGCCAAAAAGCAGCAGGCCATGCGCCAGCGGGGCATCCCAGCCCTTGGCGCGCGCATAATCGGCGTCGTAATGCAACGGATGCGCATCGCCGGTCATCGCGGCGAAAGCGGCAAAATGCTTGTCGCTCAAAAGGTGGGGTGCGGATTTGAACACTTCGCCGGGCGTAAAATCATCGAGGTAACGCTGCGGCATGGAAGTATCCTGTTTCCTCCCCCGCTCGCGGGGGAAGAAACTTTACTCGATCACTTTATCCGCTCGCAGGAGCAGCGATGATGGCACGTCCACGCCAATAGCTTTGGCGGTCTTGAGATTGAAGATGAGCTCGAACTTCGCCGGCTGCTCGACCGGAATGTCGGCCGGCTTCGTCCCACGCAGGACTTTCATGAGCAAACGGGCGCGCAGACGATACATTTCGCTATAACGCGGGCCATAAGCGCTGAATGCTCCATCCTCTGCGTCCTCCGGCCATTGATAAATCGAGGCAAGCCCCAAATCCCGGACCTGGGAGATGAAATCGACGGCGTTGACCGAGAATAGCGGGGTGGCCAGAAAATTGATGCCCTCTGCCCCCGCCGACCTCATTTCTTTAACCGCCGCGATGACATCCTCGCGCTTGGCAACGCCACGGACTAGTGGTTCGACCCCACGGCTGCGTGCCGCCTCCTCAAGCTCTTTCAGGTGAGCGGGCTTGGTGACATTGGCGTCGGCGAGGATGGCGAGCTTGCGGAGGCTGGGAACGGCTTCGAGGAGGATTTCCTGGCGCTTGCCGTCAAGTTCCGGCGACAGAAGGCTGATCCCCGTCGTATTGCCGCCCGGCCGCGCCAACGATGCGACAAGCCCCTCACCAACCATATCTTCGGTCATGCCTATGAGCGGAATGGTTCGCGTCAGTTTCTGCAGCGCCCGTATGGGCAATTCGGGACCGCAGATGATCACGTCGGGAGATGCAGCAACGAGGGATGCTGCGACGGTTGGTAATTGATCGTTTTGCACCCCGAAGCTGCCGGGAATGACTTGCAAATTTTGTCCTTCGACCAGGCCGTTGCTGCGCAATTCGTCGAACAGCGCATCGACCACCGGTGTTTTGCGCGGCGTGGGAATCAGGAACCCGAGTCGATAGACCCGATCGCGTTCCCAATCCTGCGCACGCGCGACGCGCGGCCACGCTGTCGCGGCACCCGCAATAAGCGCGATCAATTCGCGGCGGTCGAGCCTCACCTTGTTCCCTCCGCTGTGGCTTGCGGCGCACATCGTAGCGGCTCAAAGCCGGCCGTTGGAAGTGGGCATGTGACGATTGTTGGAAAAAACGATCGCCGCGAGCACGGATTAGAATTTGAGCGCTATAGCGGCAGATAGCCGAACCGCTCCATCTGCTCTTTGTGGGCACTCGACGTGGTGACGTCGACGTTCTGATAACGACGCAAAGGGTTGATTTTTCGGGGAGGCGACATGTTCGCCCCCGTTTCTTTCTGTTCCCCCACTTGAGTTGAAGCTTGATGCACAAGTTCGCTTCTTCTTCCTCCCCTTGTGGGGGAGGGTTGGAAGGGGGGTCGGAAAGTGGTCAGTGCGAGGACGGCTGAGGTTGTTCCTTTCCACCCCCACCCCACAAGGGGGGAACGTTTCTCACGTCACAATGGTCACTCGCATGATTGCCCGCGCGCTCACTTGCACAAATTAGCCGTGCTGACCCCGACTTGCACGATGCGCGGCTTGTCAACGCCCGCGACGCCGACATATTTGAAAATCTTGTTGTCGATCTCGCGCTTGCCCGCCGCCTGAATCACGACCTTTTTCGTCCCGGTGATGAGCGGCCAGAATGCCGAAGCCTGCGGTTGCTTGGCTGGATCGGCACTGAACGTGAAGTCGACCTCGGAATTGGTCAGATAGGCATGGCCTGCGGAATCGGTGATCCAGAACTCCTGAATGGCGGAATTGGCGGCGATGTCTTTGAGAGCCGCATTGATCGCACCCGCTGTCATACCGTTCTTTTCCGCCGCCGCTACGAACTGCGCCGCCAGCATTGCTTCGCCAACCATGTGACGGGCAATCTTGTCCTCGCAGCCGGCGGCGCGCGACGGCGTAGCGCTGCCGAACAGCGACAGCAAAAGGATCGGCCCGAGCAATCCAAGCATCCGCATTAGAGATTTCAGCATCGCCCCGACCTCCTGTCAGAACTCGAACTCTCGCTTAGCGGCCGCGCCGAGCGTGCCAGCCGACAACGGCCTCAGGAACGGAATCCGTCGAAGCAAAATAGGGCTTGATGTCGAGAAGCGGCGTGTTGTCGAGACAATCGACGCCGGTGACTAAAAGCGTGCTGCCTTCGATGCGGACAAGGCGCGCCACTGAAATCGCGATCGGATTGGGTCGCGCCGGCGAGCGCAATGCAAATGTGCCGCGCTGTTCGCCATAATGCCGCGGCCATTGCACCACCAGATCGCGGCGCGTGCGGTTCATCCAATAGAGTAAGACAACGTGCGTAACGGTTTCGAGCCCCTCGAGCCCTGGCGCCCAGCGGGGGTCGAGCTCAATCGTGCAGACCGCGTCCGATTCTCGCGGGTTCTTCGGACATTGCTCGCGGCTTTGCCATGGCGTGCGGATGCGGCCGATAAAGTAAAGCGAGGCGTCAAACTGCGCCGGTAAGGCGGCGACGACCTCCCCTTCGCGCAGCGCGAGGAATTCGTCATCGCGCATCGGCGCACCGGGATCTTGTGCACTCTCGTCGATCATCACGCGGACCGTCGCATGCGGCTAGACTGATCGCCAGACCTCGCATGTCACGAATCGTTTCTGCTGCAGGGATTATACGCAGCAATTGAGGGGGCAATGCCCCACCAAGATTTTGGGCAATCTCCCCATCACCTGCCCTTGCGTCCCGCTGCTTAAGGATATAAAGATATCCTTATGTCAACTACGACTGCCTTTAGCAAGTCGCGGCGATGGATCATCAACAACAGCTCAGTTTTGTCGGTCTCACCGGCAGTTTGAAAGCGGCGGGCGAAGCGACGCGTCTGCGCATTCTGGCGCTGCTTGCCGAGGCCGAACTGACGGTTTCCGACCTCACCGAGATTTTGCGCCAGTCCCAGCCCCGGCTGTCGCGGCACCTGCGGCTCCTTGCCGAGGCCGGACTGGTCGAGCGGTTCCGCGAAGGCTCCTGGGCCTTCTTTCGTCTCGGCGAGCGCGGCGGGCCTGCCGATCTGGCCCGCCTCGTCATCGGGCGGCTCAAAGCCGACGATGCGATCGTCGTTCGCGACCGCGAGCGGCTCGCCACGGTGCGCACGGCGCGCGCTGCCGCCGCCCAGAATTACTTTCGCCGCCACGCTGCGCAATGGGACCGTATCCGCCGGCTGCATGTCGCCGATGCGGCGGTCGAGGATGCGATCCGCGCCGCGCTGGCCGACAAGCCGATGCGCGCGCTCCTTGATCTCGGCACCGGCACTGGCCGCATGCTCGAACTGTTCGGCCCCGAGATCGAGCGCGGCCTCGGCCTCGATCTATCGCTCGACATGCTGGCGCTCGCCCGTGCCCGGCTCGATCGCGCGGGGCTCAGGCACTGCAGCGTCCGCCACGGCGACATTACGATTTGGCGCTGCCGCGCGATTCGTTCGACGTCGTCATCATCCATCAGGTTCTGCACTTTCTCGACGACAGCGCGCGGGCGATCACCGAGGCTGCGCGCGTGCTGCGGCCCGGCGCGCGGCTTTTGGTCGTCGATTTTGCGCCGCACGATCTCGAATTCCTGCGCGAGGAGCATGCCCATCGCCGGCTCGGCTTTGCCGCCGAAACCGTCACGCAATGGCTCGAAGCCGCCGGCCTCGATGTGCTGCGTCAACAGACGCTGCCGCCCGGACCGGACGGCAAGATCGCGGTGTCGCTCTGGCTGGCACGCGATCCGCGCATCGTGCTCGCCGCCCCGGCGAGCCGCGAGGTGGCCTAGTGAGCGCGCTCCGCGCCAGCCGTTTTGTCGCCGGCAGCGGGCGGCGCGGCTTGCACGTTTCGTTTGAGTTCTTTCCGCCAAAAACGGCGGAGATGGAGCAGTCGTTGTGGGATTGCATCGCCCGGCTCGCGCCGCTGCAGCCGAATTTCGTCTCGGTCACCTATGGCGCCGGCGGTTCGACGCGCGAGCGCACCCACGCCACGGTCAACCGCATCCTGGCCGAGACCACGCTGACGCCAGCGGCGCATCTGACCTGCGTCGCCGCCACGCGCGCCGACATCGACACGGTGATCGAAGCCTACGCGGCGGCCGGCGTCCGTCACATTGTGGCGCTGCGTGGCGACCCGCCGGGCGGCATCGGCGAGCGCTACACGCCGCATCCCGGCGGCTATCGCAATGGCGCCGACCTCGTCGCCGGCATCAAGCGCATCACCGGCATGGAGGTGTCGGTTTCCGCTTATCCAGAGAAGCATCCCGATAGCCCGTCTGTGCAAGCCGACATCGACATGCTCAAGGCCAAAGTCGATGCCGGCGCCACCCGCGCCATGACGCAGTTCTTCTTCGAGAACAGCCTTTATTTCCGTTACCTCGACCGCGTGCGCGCGGCAGGCATCGACATTCCGATCGTGCCCGGTATCCTGCCGGTACAAAATTTCAAGCAAACGAAAAACTTCGCCGCACGCGCCGGCGCGTCCATTCCCGGCTGGCTCGCGGAGCGATTCGACGGTCTCGACGACGATCCGGCGACCCGCAAGCTGATCGCTGCCGCAGTTGCGGCCGAGCAGGTCATCGATCTTGTCGATCATGGCGTCACCGATTTTCATTTTTACACCATGAACCGCGCCGATCTTGTCTACGCGATCTGCCACCTGCTCGGGCTGCGGCCGGAGCCGCTCCCTCTCCCCGTTGGGGAGAGGGAGAGTGCATGAGGCAATCGAGTTTTGTAATGGCAAGTTCTGTAAAGGCGAGTCCCGTGTCCGAACAAGTGTCCCTATCGCCGGCCGAAGCAGCGCTGCGTCGCATCGCCGCCGAACGCATTCTGGTGCTCGACGGCGCCATGGGCACCATGATCCAAGCGCTCGGCCTAGATGAGCAAGGCTATCGCGGTGCGCGGTTCGACGCTTGGAATCGCGAAGTCCGTGGCAACAACGATCTACTCAATCTCAGCCGGGCGGACGCGGTGCGGTCCATTCATCTGGCCTACTTCCGCGCCGGCGCCGACATCGTATCGACCAACACGTTTTCGTCGACTCGGATCGCACAGGCCGATTACGGCATGGCCGAAATCGCCTATGAGCTCAATGTCGAAGGCGCGCGGCTCGCGCGCGAGGCCGCGTCGATCGCGCAAGCCGAGGACAACCGGCAGCGTTTCGTCGCCGGCGCCATCGGGCCAACCAACCGCACCGCCTCGATCTCGCCCGACGTCTCCAATCCCGGCTTTCGCGCGATTAACTTCGACCAGCTGCGCCTCGCTTATGGCGAACAAATCCGCGGCCTGCTGGACGGCGGCGTCGATGCGCTCTTGATCGAAACCATTTTCGACACGCTCAACGCCAAGGCCGCAATCTATGCCATCGTCGAGGAGCTCGCGGCACGTCAAACGAACGTGCCGGTGATGATCTCCGGCACCATTACCGACCGCTCCGGCCGTTTTTTGTCGGGCCAAACGCCGGAGGCATTTTGGAACTCAGTCGCGCATGCGCGTCCGGTATCGGTCGGGCTTAATTGCGCGCTCGGCGCTACGCAAATGCGCGCCCACATTGCCGAACTCGCCCGTGTCGCTGACACGCTGATCTGCGCCTACCCCAACGCCGGATTGCCGAACGAATTCGGCCACTATGACGAGGGGCCGGAAGAGATGGCGGCGTCAGTCGGCGAATTCGCCGCGGCCGGCATCGTCAACATCGTCGGCGGCTGCTGCGGCACGACGCCCGAGCACATCCGCGCGATTTCCCGCGCGGTCGCGGGCAAGCCGCCGCGTCCGTTGCCGCAAATTCCGCCGCGCCTGCGGCTGTCCGGTCTCGAGGCGTTTACGCTCACGCCGGAAATTCCCTTCGTCAATGTCGGCGAACGCACCAACGTCACCGGTTCGGCGCGCTTTCGCAAGCTCGTCACCGCCGGCGATTATTCCGCGGCGCTCGCGGTCGCGCGCGATCAGGTCGAGAACGGCGCGCAGATCATCGACGTCAATATGGACGAGGGCCTGCTCGACTCCGAAAAGGCGATGACGACGTTTCTCAATCTGATCGCGGCCGAACCCGACATCGCCCGCGTTCCGGTGATGATCGATTCCTCGAAATTCTCGGTGATCGAGGCCGGACTGAAATGCGTGCAGGGCAAGCCGGTGGTCAATTCGATTTCGCTGAAAGAGGGCGAAGAAGCGTTCATCCGCCATGCC
>DASZCJ010000481.1:0-6505 GCA_035943155.1 Xanthobacteraceae bacterium
CGTCGCGGCCGAGAAGCCGCGCGTAAAGCCTTTCCAGCTTCGGCCCGATCCCCGGCAGGGATGACAACGAAGCGAACAGCGGATTGAGCACGGCCGGGCGCATTTGAACCTTCAGATGCGAAATCGCGAATAGCGAATGGATATCCTGGCGTCGCTGTTCGCCACTCGCCATTCCCCACTTCGCCCTCTATATACCGCTCGCCCGGCCCCGTCCGGGCTTTTGGCGTTAGCGCATGAGTTCGAAAAACTGAAAGTGCAATGACCGAACGATCGAGCGCAGGATTGGATGAACGGCGGCGGCGGTTGTTGTTCCGCTCCTGGCGGCGCGGCGTGCGCGAAATGGATTTGATCGTCGGCCGCTTTGCCGACGTTTATATCGACCAATTCGATGAACCGATGCTTGACGACTTCGAGCGGCTGATCGAAGTGCCCAATGCCGATCTCTATGCCTGGATCGTCGGCCACGAGGCCGTTCCGGCAGAGCACAACACGTTCGTGCTGCAGCAGCTCATCGCCTTTCACGATCGCGCCGAGGCGAAGCCAGAAACGAAGCCGGGACCGGCATCATGACGGCGCCGACGCGCCTCCTCGCCAAATCTCCGGCCGAGCGGCTCGCCGCCGGTAAGGCGCTTACCTTTGCCGGCGTGCCCGACGGCGCCGAGGGGCTGGTCATTGCCGATCTCGCCCGCGCCATTGCCGCCGGTAAAAACCCGCCGGCGATTTCGTTCGCGGTGATCTGCCGCGACGGCTCGCGCATGGCGGTCGTGGCGCGCGCGCTATCCTTCTTCGCGCCGGATATCGAAGTCCTGGAATTTCCGGCCTGGGATTGCCTGCCGTACGACCGGGTCTCGCCGCATCCGGCCGTGGTGGCGGCGCGGGTGATGACGCTGGCGCGGCTCGCACGCAGCACCGGCCGCGAACACCCGGCCGTCCTTCTCACCACCGTCAACGCCGCCTTGCAGCGCGTGCCGGAGCGCGGGCTCCTCGCCAAGCAATCGCTCTCGGTCGCACCCGGCAATGTCTCGCCGATGGCGGGCATCGTGCAATGGCTCGAGCTCAACGGCTTTAATCGCGCGGCAACGGTTCGCGAAGCCGGCGATTATGCGGTGCGCGGTGGCATCGTCGATCTGTTCGCGCCCGGCATGGATGCGCCGGTGCGGCTCGATTTTTTCGGCGACACCGTGGAATCGATCCGCAGCTTCGATCCGGAGAGCCAGCGCACCACCTCAGAATTGCGCGCGCTCGACCTCGTGCCGGTATCCGAATTTCAGCTCACCAGCGACACCATCCGGCTGTTCCGCACCGGCTATGTCGCCGAATTTGGCGCCGCCGCGCCGGACGACGCGCTGTACGAAGCGGTGAGCGAAGGCCGCCGCCATGCCGGCATGGAGCATTGGCTGCCGCTGTTTCATCGCCGGCTCGACACGCTGTTCGATTATCTGCCGGCGAGCCCCATCGTGACTGAGCCGCTCGCCGAGGAAGCCGCGCATGAGCGGCTCGACCAGATCGCCGATTACTATCAGGCCCGCAAGGATCCGCTCGCGCAATCGGCCGGCGGGACGCCCTATAAGCCGCTGCCGCCGGACCGCCTTTATCTCGCCGAAACCGAATGGCGCGCGCGCCTGAACAATTCACCGCTGGCACGGCTGACGCCGTTTACCGCGCCCGAACCGGGCGGCGAAGCGGCCGAGAACGTCATCCAGACCGGCGTCCACGCCGGTGAAGTCATGCAAGTCGGCGCGCGGCCCGGCCACAACTTCGCCGGCGAGCGCAGCACCCCCGGCGCCAATGTGTTCGAAGCCGTCGTCAAGCATGTCGGCGCGTTGCAATCGGACGGCAAACGCGCGCTGATCGCGCTGTGGAGCGAAGGCTCGCGCGAACGCATGGGCCACGTGCTCGCCGAGCATGGACTGCATTACCTCGTACCGGTCGCGTCGTGGCCGCAAGCTTTGGCGCTGCCGCGGGTGCAGGTCGGGCTTGCCGTGCTCGGGCTCGAATCCGGCTTCGAGACCGCCGACGTCGCGCTGATCACCGAACAAGACATTCTCGGCGAGCGGCTCATTCGCGCGCGCCGGCAATCGAAGCGCGCCGAGAATTTCATTGCCGAAGTGACCGGCCTTGCCGCCGGCGATCTCGTCGTCCACGTCGATCACGGCATCGGCCGCTTTTCCGGCTTGCGCGCGATCGAAGCCGCCGGCGCGCCGCACGACTGCCTCGAAATTCATTATGCCAGCGGCGACAAATTATTCCTGCCGGTCGAGAACATCGAACTCCTCTCGCGCTACGGCTCCGATCAGGCCGGCGCCGAGCTCGATCGGCTCGGCGGCTCCGCTTGGCAATCGCGCAAAGCGCGGATGAAAAACCGCATCCGCGAAATTGCCGACGAATTGATCAAGATCGCTGCCGAGCGGCAATTGCGCGAGGCACCGCGGCTGTCGGTCGCCTCCGGCCTGTACGACGAATTCTGCGCCGGCTTTCCTTACGAGGAAACCGACGATCAACAAGCCGCCATCGCCACCGTGCTCGACGATCTTTCATCCGGCCGGCCGATGGATCGGCTCATCTGCGGCGATGTCGGCTTCGGCAAGACCGAAGTGGCGCTGCGCGCCGCGTTTATCGCCGCGATGAATGGCAAGCAGGTCGCGGTGGTGGTGCCGACGACGCTGCTCGCCCGTCAGCACATGAAAACCTTCGGCGACCGGCTGCGCGGCTACCCGCTGCAAATCGCGCAAGCCTCGCGGCTGGTTTCCGCAACCGAGCTTGCCAAAGCGAAGAAGGGGATCGCCGAAGGCAGCGTCGATATCGTCATCGGCACGCATGCGCTTCTCGGCAAGACCATCAAGTTCAAGGATCTCGGGCTGATCGTCGTCGACGAGGAGCAGCATTTCGGCGTGGCGCATAAAGAACGGCTCAAGCAATTGCGCGCCGAAGTGCATGTGCTCACGCTCACCGCGACGCCGATCCCGCGCACCTTGCAGCTTGCGCTCTCGGGTGTCCGTGAAATGTCGATCATCGCCACGCCACCGGTCGATCGCCTTGCGGTGCGCACGTTCGTGTCGCCGTTCGATCCGGTGACGGTGCGCGAAGCCTTGTTGCGGGAGCGCTATCGCGGCGGGCAGGCGTTCTATATCTGCCCGCGCATCGAAGACCTCGCCGACGCCAAATCGTTTTTGGACAAGCACGTGCCGGAAGTGCGCGTGGCGGTGGCGCACGGCCAGATGCCGGCCCGCGTGCTCGAAGACGTCATGTCGGCTTTCTACGATGGCAAGTTCGACGTGCTGTTGTCCACCACCATCGTCGAATCCGGCCTCGATATCCCGACCGCGAACACGCTCATCGTGCATCGCGCCGATATGTTCGGCCTGGCGCAGATCTATCAGCTACGCGGCCGGGTCGGCCGCTCGAAGCTGCGCGCCTATGCGCTGCTCACGCTGCCCGCCGCGCGCCGGATCACGGCGCAGGCCGAGCGGCGGCTCAAAGTGCTGCAATCGCTCGACACGCTCGGCGCCGGCTTCCAGCTCGCCTCGCACGATCTCGATATTCGCGGCGCCGGCAATCTCCTTGGCGACGAGCAGTCCGGCCACATCAAGGAGGTCGGCTACGAGCTTTATCAGCAGATGCTGGAAGAGGCGGTCATTTCGATGAAGGCCGGCATCACCGCGCCCACGGCCGACCGCTGGTCGCCGCAGATCACCATCGGCACGCCGGTGCTCATTCCGGAAGACTACGTCACCGACTTGCCGGTGCGGCTTGCTTTGTATCGCCGCCTCGCCGAGATCGAGGACGAGCGCGCGATCGAGGGTTTTGCCGCCGAGCTCGTCGACCGCTTCGGGCCGCTGCCTGACGAGGTCGAATATTTGTTGGCGGTCGTGGCGATCAAATCGCTGTCCCGGCGCGCCAATGTCGAGCGCATCGAAGTCGGACCCAAAGGCGCGGTGCTGGCGTTCCGCGACAACACGTTTAGCAATCCTGAGGGCTTGATCGCCTATATCCGCGAGCACCCGGTCGGCGCGCGCGTGCGGCCGGACATGAAGGTCGTGTTCTTCGACGAATGGGAGACGCCAAACAAACGCCTCAAAGGCGCGACGGAAATTTTGCGTTCGCTGGTCGGGATAGCGGAGCGCGCCAAGGCGGCGTGATTGTCTCTCCTCTCCCCGCTGTGCGGGGAGAGGTCGCGAGCGGGTGAGGGGGCCTAGTGGTTAGTTTGAGCCAAGCGGTAAAGCCCCCTCATCCCGACCTTCTTCCCGCAAGCGGGGAGAAGGAGCACGCCTAGCCCGCGTATTCGGCCCGCTTCTGCTCTTGCGCTTCCATTTCCGTCTTGGGAGCGGCTGGAAGCTGCAACACCGTTGCAGTCCGGCCTTCCTCAAGACAGGTCAGAAGAATCTGCTGGCCGTCCGGCATTTCCAGAACATCGTGATGGACATTCGGCTTGTCCTTGTCCCTTTGCCGGAAGATCGCGGTCGTGAAGGCTTCGATGCTCTTTGACTCGTCGGAGGACCAGCGAAGCTTGATGGGCTTGTCGAAGGCAAGCTCAGTGCCGGGGAGTATACAAACCGCCGTTGCATCGCCGATCGGATCGTCGACCGGTTTGAATCCGACCGTTCCACGCCCGAAATTGTGGCTTACCAACTTGTCGGCGACGACTGCGGGACGCGACTTGGCGTGCTGAAGGCTGAAGTCGCACATGGTCAAACCTCTTCCTGGTTTGGTTGCGGGCGACCAGCCAATCGCCTTTGCGCGGCGACAGCGAATCGCCTTTGCGCGAAGGATACGCCTGATTCGGCGTTGGCTCGTGATCACATTTTTTGGCGGTGCACCGGCGGGAGCGAGCGCCGCAAAGGCGCGACGGGACTTTATGTTCACCTCTCCCCGCTGCGCGGGGAGAGGTCGAATTGCGGAGCAATTCGGGTGAGGGGGCCTTGTCGCAACTCGGAGCCGAGCGGCAACGCCCCCTCATCCCGACCTTCTCCCCGCAAGCGGGGAGAAGGAGCAGGGTCGCCGAGTGCGCGAAGGCGGCGTGATAAAATTCGCCTCTCCCCTTGCGGGGGAGGCCGGCTTGCGAGCAGCGCGAGCAAAGTCGGGTGAGGGGATCGGTGTTTGAACTTGAAACTCAGAACCCCCTCACCCCGCCCCTCTCCCCGCTGGGGAGAGGGAGCAATGTGCACACCAAGGCAGCATGATTAAACCTATTCCGAATACAACATATGGAATGTACCCGCAAAAATTGCACCATGCCAAAGTTGCTCCAGCAGACCTTCAAAGCTTGGCGCGACGAGATGCCCGGCTCAAAGCACAAGTTAACAGTGACGGGTGAACTCGAAGTTCCTACCTCGGGGTGGCAAGCCGAGCTCACGCGCAAGGAGCCGCCAGGGATTAATCCGACGATTCTAATGCTTGAGGCTCATACTCAACCGCCGCCGGGCGTCGTTAGCCAAATCGTGCAGGAGCTACGGCTGCGTTACGAGCAAACTGCTTCCGCCGATTTCCTACAAGCAAGTGACTATCCTTTGCGAGAATGACTCAGTGACCGTGGATGTAAAACCGGTCCACTAATCTGCGATGGCATACGCAATCACGACGTGTCTCAGCTAGTAAGCCTAGGGCAAAGGCGCATCGCGCCATGCCCACGTCCAGCATCGCGGCTCTTCGAATTGGCGCGTGGGCTTCGCTACGCTTAGCCTAATGTGTGTCCCGCATAATTCTCGTCACCACCGGACTTGACCCGGTGGTCCATGCTGACTCGCAGCGGCACGCGGTGCGGCCCCATGGATTGACACAAAAGTGATGTCCCCTATTCAGCGACAGATATTGACGTGTGTCTCCATTTACGTTACATTTAGTGCGAATCAAATCTCGCCCATCGTTCGGACGCGGTCCGGCAGGCATTGCCGGATCGCGGGGCGAGTGCGGTGCCCGCGGGCGGCTTTGCAACCCGCTCCCGGGCGGCATCGGGCATCAGCCTGCCGGCACTACGACCGGCGCGCGAGGTACTATCGCTGGACTGGGACAGGTCGGGGGCGGGTAACGCCCGTTTTAACTGCGCAAGATCTTCGCCCCCCGGTTGGGGCGAGCGTACCGGACCGAGCGCTCTTGCCACGTCCCAGGAAGCCTGGCCTGGCGCTGAGCCTTTGGCGACGAGAGTCCCTTAGGCGAGAGCCGCGGTGGAACGCCGACAGTCGTGCACCTTCCGACGAAGGCGCGGCCGTGCCCGAAGGCACGGCATAAACACATTTGCGTCTGTCGGCTGCGTCTGTCGGCGTTTCGTCTCCGAATTCTTTTTCTTTCGTTCTTTCCTTTCGTCATTGCCGGGCGAAGACCCGGCAATCCATGCAGAGATCACGCTTATGCAGTGCTTCCACCGGCGCTGCCTGGCTGCAGCTCAGCATGGACCACCGGATCAAGTCCGGTGGTGACGAGTAAGTGACAGTGGCTTGTCATAGCTCGGATGCATAGGCGCATCGCGAGAACGATGATGCTCACCCTCCCCTGGAGGGGGAGGGTCGGG
>DASZCJ010000482.1:0-5827 GCA_035943155.1 Xanthobacteraceae bacterium
CGCCAAAACGGGCCGAGCAGATTCGCATCGGTTTCGGTCTGTGCGCGATTGCCGTTGTTGAGGAGGCAAATCAAAGTCGAGAACCCAAGCGAGCCGGACATCAGGACGGCTTCGTTATGGGTTTCGTTAGTGTGCTTACCCAGCGCAACTACATAACCGATCGCCGCCTGAAATTCTTCCTCCGTCAGTTTCACCTCGCGGGCAAAGTCGTGCAGGTGACGGACAAAGGCGGACAATATCTCGCGCAAGCGCGAATTCTTGGCGCGCTCGAGCTCGCTCAAGACCGCTTTGGTGACATCTTTCTCGTTTTCAATAATCATTCGCACAGCTCCGCAGCGGCCAAGCGGAACCGCCTGGCATGTTACTCGTCCGATTCTACGTGATCGCTTTCAGCGGCGCCATGCGGCAATCCGGGGCTTGCCGCGCGGCAGTGTCCCGATTCCGAAGTTCGCACAGTTTGCCGGCACGCTCTCATGCGAACTTCGGAATCAAAGGGACACTAGCAAGTATATAATTCTAGTGCGGTTTTTGGATTTGAAGTTCCCATGAAGGCTTTCGACTGAACTGTAGGAACTTCAAATCCACCGCACTAGCCTCACATCAATCCAAGCTCCCGCAGCTCTCGCCGTAGCGTTTCGGGCATCGTCGCGGCGCCTCTCGCAGTTTTGCCGACATCGCGCGGAGCATCACCGGGGGCGAAATAACGCCAGCCTTGAAAAGCGCGGTGCGGCCGCGGTTCGACCAGAACCAGTTTCGGATCGAGCACGATCCCGCAGCGACCGATACCATCCTTATCCACGAACGGCCGGATCGCTCGCACGCGCTGGCGGCACATGATTTCGCCGCGAATGACCCAATACAGCGATCCACCGTCAATCAACTCGGCAGCCCGCTTCGGCACCATGCGCGTGCGGTGAATATGTTCCGCTTTCTCGCCCGCTCCGCGCTTTGCCCTGAGCTTCTCTTTGATCCAATCCTCGAGATCGCGAACAGAGTCACAGCCGACGCAAAGCTTGATGAGATGGACAGTCATGTTTCCTCACTCTGCCGAAGTCTCGACAGGCTCTAGCACCACGATCGGGGCTCCTTCCACGACTTGTGTGCCGGTACTCACAGGAAGCTCTTTCACGACGCCTGCAAATGGCGCACGCAGCGTATGCTCCATTTTCATCGCTTCGATCACGGCAAGTCTTTGTCCACGGGCGACGCTATCGCCAACCCGGGCCAGAAGCTCCAAGACGCGGCCGTGCATAGGCGCCTTGATCACATTATCGCCGCCGCCGGGACCCACGTCACTTGCGGAAAAATCCCTGATGCGAATGCGAGTCTGGCGGCCGCAAAGCAAGACATAAGCATCCCCACCGGATACGAAAACGCGTGCGTCGCTGGCCGGTGCAATACCCCCCACCTTAAAATGCATGCCGTCTTTTTCGTAAGAGACGACAGCCTCGGCGTCCTCGCCATCGACCACGATCGGCAGCGTGACTTCGCGCACGCCACCGAGCTGGAAGGCATCGCGCGCCGACCACGGCGAATAGGCTTCGGCTGAGGCATCCTCATCCATTACCAGCGTCTCATTGGCCGTCCGCGCTTTCAGTAAGTGCATAGCACCGAGCGCCGCGGCGCCGTTGTCGGGTTCGTGGGGCGTCGCGCCCAAGGCCGTGAGATTGCGATCTATAAAACCGGTATCGACTTTGCTTTGGCGAAATTGGCTGGCACGACACAGCGCCGCCAGAAAAGCCACGTTCGTTCGAACCCCTGCGATCAGGGTGCTGTCGAGCGCCTTGGTGAGACGTTCCAGCGCCGCATCGCGCGTTGGCGCGTGCGCAATGATCTTCGCAATCATCGGATCGTAAAAAGGCGGCACTTCGCCGCCGGTTTCGACCCCGCTGTCGACCCGGATGTTTTTGGGCAACTCCAACGCTACGATTCTGCCGGTCGAGGGCAGAAAGTCGTGCTCGGGATCTTCGGCATAGACGCGCGCCTCGATTGCGTGTCCCTCGAAGCCGATCTGATCCTGTGCCGCCGGTAGCTTTTCGCCCGCGGCAATCCGGAACTGCCATTCGACTAGATCGAGCCCGGTGATCGCCTCGGTCACGGGATGCTCGACTTGCAGCCGTGTGTTCATTTCGATGAACCAGAATGCGTCGGCACGCAGTCCGCTTGTGCTATCGGCGACGAATTCAACCGTACCCGCGCCGCGGTAGCCAACCGCCTTTGCGGCAGCTACGGCCGTAGCGCCGATGTGTTTGCGCAGTGCCGCCGTCATGCCCGGCGCGGGCGCTTCCTCGATTACCTTTTGGTGGCGTCGCTGCAACGAGCAATCGCGTTCACCAAGGTGGATCACCTCGCCATGGCTATCGGCAAAAACCTGAACTTCGATATGGCGCGGCGAGGCAATTAATTTCTCGATTAGGACGCGGCCAGTCCCGAATGCCGATTGGCTTTCGCGGATCGCTGCCTCGAGAGCGGCATCGAAGTCAGTATGCTTGTCGACGCGCCGCAGGCCGCGGCCGCCGCCGCCGGCCGCCGGCTTAATCAGTACCGGATAGCCGAGTTCGTAGGCTTTTTCCCGCAGGAACTTCGCGTCTTGGCGTTCGCCATGATAACCGGGCACGATTGGCACGCCAGCTTGTTCCATGAGCCGCTTGGCGTGATCCTTGAGGCCCATGGCTCGGATGGCGCTCGGCGGCGGACCGACGAAGGCGAGGTTCGCTCGGGCGCATGCCTCCGCGAAATCTGCATTCTCGGCCAGGAAGCCGTATCCTGGATGGACACATTCGGCGCCTGCCCGCTTTGCCGCCGCGATCACATGTTCGATCGCAAGATAGCTTGCGCGCGGCTCTGCCCCGCCAACCAAATAGGCTTCGTCACATAAGCGCGTGTGCAGCGCGCCGGCATCGGCTTCGGAATAAATTGCGATCGTGCGCATGCCGAGTCGCTTGGCGGTACGCGCGATGCGGCAGGCGATTTCGCCACGGTTAGCGATGAGGACTGAGCGCAACATGTTGCCGCATCTGAGCGGGTAAAGCGCGCCCGTTCAACTCATTGTGCGGCTGGTGCATCGCCCGCACTGGCCTGAGGCGGCGGAGAGGCTTGCGGCAGAAGAGGTTGTGGGTTCGGCGCCGTCGCGGGGGCCCAAACGGGATCCACGGACGGGTTCAAAGAGGTAGCCGGCGACGTTAAAGCTTGCGCGGGTGCAGTGGCCGCGGGCTTGCGCGAGGACCGGCGCGCTGATGCAGCGCCGCGGTCCGCAGCGCCGCCCGTCGTCGATGCTCGGGGTTCAGCATTCATGATACTGACAGCGGGAATCGAAGCCGCGCTGGGAAAATCCACATCAACCACGACTTTCTTCTGACTTGGCTGATTTGGCTCCGCCGGTTGGCTCGCCGCAAGCGCGCCAGTTGCCGGTGGACCAGCATCCGCCACAGGAACGTCAGGTTGGGCCCACGTCGTCAGATAATGCGCGACATAACGATCAAAGGTTTGCGCGCTTAAATTGGCCCGCACCCGCTCAGGCTCGCGCAGGAGCGCCAGTGCAGTGCATCGACCGCTGGTGCAGCCATCGCGCATGGAAAGAATATGGGCAACGAACCCAAATCGATCTGCTTCAAGCGAACGGCGCAGCGGCAGCAAAATCGGGTCCAGACTGCCGCCGTTTCTGGCATAGGCAGCAACATCGGACAGCAGGATCAATCGGGCAGCGATGTACGAGCTAGCGGCTGCTACAATCGCCGGGCCGGCAAACAGCGCTTTTTCGCACGCCGCCTCGACGTTTTCTCCCGCCATACCCTCCAGACAGGCCAAGGGCGAACCAGGCGCGAGCGCCTGTGCCGTCAATTGCCCCGCGCGCATTTCCAGGTTACGCCGTTCGGCACTCTGATCGCGCACGGAGGCGCCGGCCAGGAAAGCCCAGGCCAGTATGGCGCCGAATGCGGCGCCGAGACCGACTACCGCAAACCGCGCCACAATTCTCGTTCGAGTCCAATCGAGTGCCAGCGCACAGACAAGGACAAGCAGAGCCGCCGCTCCAGACGCGACCCAGAAACGCAAGTGTCCGAAGTCCGGATCTATGCCGATCATCGAATGGCCCATTGCGGGACGACGATGTCGCTTCCCACCCAGAGGCGAGTATGCCGCGACGGTGGCGTGCGCGCCAGCCACGCGTTTGTGGAACTAATGTTTAGTGTTCGACTTCGAGCTGGCTTTCTTTGGCCACGCGCTCAAAGGCCTCGCCCGGATTCTTGATGCGGTACTGATAATCCTCGCCATCCGATGGCAGCAGCCTCACCACCTTGTAGCTGCCACTGGCGCCGGGGCGACTGATCGGACTCGAGGTGTAAAACACGGTCTGACCGACCTGAAATTTGTGCGTGCGCAGCGACGCAGTTAACGCGGTCACTTGCGCAACTGTGACAGTGGATCCCTCTGAGCTTGCAATCCTTTTCGCCGATGGAACTTTTACGGCGCTAATCAGCGGCGACTTACGCGCCGAACGCCGCGAGGCACTGGCCTGCGCCGCGGCGGCGAGAGCGGAAGGTTTGCGAGACGTCGCTTTTCGGCTTGGTTTTGCGACCGGCTTGGTCGATCGCTTGTTTTTCACTGAACGCTTATTCATGGAACAACTATAGCATTCGAGGTCACGCCCCAGCAAAGAATATCGTAGCGACAAACCGCACTTCAACCGCTCCAAATCAGTTCCTGGTAAACATCAAAAAATGCCTTTATCCCAGGGTGATAGCGGCTCGTGCTGTTCTAACCTGTAAACCGATTTTAAGCGTCCGCTTGCCGCTCCCAGCGGCCGTCTTCGTTGGTCTTCCAATATGTGACCTCGGCACCGACGGCTCTGGCTTCGCTCCAGCGCGCCCGGGCCATTTCAACAGCTTCGGGATCATCGCCGTTAAACAGCAGCACGATGCGCTCGTAACTGGCGGCGTTCGCTCCCAGATTTGCGCCGTCCACCAGGAAACGCACGGTCGCACCATTGGGATTTTCGCCATCGGCGGTGAGCACGATCGGTTGTTCGGCTGCCTCAGAGTCGCGCGAGGTTCCGTGCGGAAGAAACGCATCGTCGCGCCAGGTCCACAGGTGAACGTCCAGTGCTTCGACGCGTTCGTCGGAGGAGGCCTGAACAACCACCCGCCAGCCGCGCTCAAGAGATTTCTGCAGCAGCGCTGGCAAGACCTGTTCCAGCGTTTGACCTTTGAGATGATAAAATAGGATTTCGGTCATTCGTTCAGCGCTCGTAGTGGTCTTCGACCAGCCGCTGCAACAGTCGCACACCCCAGCCGGAGCCCCAGCTTCTATTGATATCGCTTTGCGGTAAACCCATTCCCGTGCCGGCAATGTCGAGGTGCGCCCACGGCGTTTTGTCGACGAATCGCTGCAGCAGTTGAGCGGCCGTGATGGCGCCGCCCCAGCGACCACCGGTGTTTTTCATGTCCGCGAACTTCGAGTCGATCATTTTGTCGTATTCGGTACCAAGCGGCATCCGCCACACCCGCTCGCCCGTTGCTTGCCCCGCTTCGGTCAAACGCTCAGCGAGCTTATCGTCGTTCGAAAATAATCCCGCATATTCCTGGCCAAGTGCGACAATGATCGCTCCCGTGAGCGTTGCCAGGTTGATCATGATTTTCGGCTTGAACCGCTTATTGACGTAATGGAGCACGTCGGCGAGGACGAGACGGCCTTCAGCGTCCGTATTGATAATTTCGATCGTTTGTCCCGACATCGTCTTAACGATGTCGCCGGGACGCTGTGCTTTACCGTCGGGCATGTTCTCGACCAGACCGATGGCACCGACCGCATTGACCTTGGCTTTCCGCGC
>DASZCJ010000483.1:0-3696 GCA_035943155.1 Xanthobacteraceae bacterium
TTCACGCCATGGCGCGCATCTCATATTTCTACAAGCATGAGAGCTGCGGCCAGTGCACCCCATGCCGCGAAGGCATGGGCTGGATGTGGCGCGTGCTCACGCGCATGGCCGAAGGCCGCGCCCATAAACGTGAGATCGACATGTTGTGGGATGTCACGACGCAGATCGAGGGCCACACGATCTGTGCGTTCGGCGATGGCGCGGCTTGGCCGGTGCAAGGTCTGCTACGGCATTTCCGGCCGGAGATCGAAAGGCGGATCGATCAATACACCGCGAATGCCGATAAAGCAGGCGTGCTCGACTCGCCGGTTGCGGAAGCCGCGGAGTAAGCAATGACCAAGCTCATTGTCGATACCAAAGAAATCGACGTTCCGCCGGAGTACACGCTGCTCCAGGCCTGCGAGGCCGCCGGTGCGGAAATTCCGCGCTTCTGCTTTCACGAGCGACTATCGATCGCCGGCAATTGCCGCATGTGCTTGGTCGAACTGGTCGGCTCGCCCAAACCGGTCGCGAGCTGCGCCTGGGGAGTGCGCGACTGCCGGCCGGGGCCGAAAGGCGAGCCGCCGGAGGTTAAGACCCGCTCGCCGATGGTGCGCAAGGCGCGCGAAGGCGTCATGGAATTTCTGCTGATCAATCACCCGCTCGATTGTCCAATTTGCGATCAGGGCGGCGAATGCGATCTGCAGGACCAATCCATGGCCTACGGCATCGATTCCAGCCGCTTCATCGAGAACAAGCGCGCGGTCGAGGACAAATATCTCGGCCCGCTGGTCAAGACCTCGATGAACCGTTGCATCCAGTGTACGCGCTGCGTGCGGTTTGCCACCGAAGTCGCAGGCGTCCCCGAACTCGGCGCCATCGGCCGCGGCGAGGATATGGAAATCACGACCTATCTCGAAACCGCCATGCGCTCGGAGCTACAGGGCAATGTCGTCGACATCTGCCCGGTCGGCGCGCTCACTTCGAAACCTTATGCCTTTGCCGCCCGGCCGTGGGAGCTCGACAAAACCGAAACGATCGATGTGATGGATGCGCTCGGCTCCGCCATCCGCGTCGACACGCGCGGCCGCGAGGTCATGCGCATCCTGCCGCGCGTCAATGAAGACATCAACGAGGAGTGGATTTCCGATAAGACGCGCCATGTGGTCGACGGATTGCGCACGCAACGTCTCGATCAGGCCTATCTGCGCGACAATGGCCGGCTGCGTCCGGCGAGCTGGAGCGAGGCGTTCCAGGCAATCGCCGCCAAGGTCGCGAAGACGAGCCCGAAGCGCATCGGCGCGATTGTTGGCGACCTCGCGGCAGTGGAGGAGATTTTCGCGCTCAAAGATCTGATGACGCGGCTGCAGGTTGTAAATCTCGATTGCCGGCAGGATGGCGCGACGCTTGATCCGGCGTGGGGCCGTGCGACCTATTTGTTCAATGCGGGCATTCCTGGGATCGACGCGGCCGACGCGTTGTTGATCGTCGGATCCAATCCGCGCAAAGAGGCTGCCATCCTCAACGCGCGCATCCGCAAGCGTTGGCGGGCGGGGAAATTCCCCATAGGCGTGATCGGTCCGAAGGCGGATCTCACCTATCCTTACGACTATCTCGGCGCCGGCCCCGAGACGCTTGCCGCGATCACGCGGCATTCGTTTGCCGATGCGCTGCGCCAGGCCGAGCGCCCCATGGTGATTGTTGGCGCCGGCGCATTCGCGCGCGGCGATGGTGCGGCGGTCGCTTCGCTGGCGGCGAAAGCCGCGCTCGATCTCGGTGCAGTGAAGGACGGTTGGAACGGCTATTGCGTGCTGCATAGCGCAGCGGCGCGGGTCGGCGCACTCGATGTTGGGTTCGTGCCTGGAGCCGGCGGCCTGACCGGGCGGCAGATGGCAGCGTACGGAACGCTCGACCTCGCTTTGCTGCTTGGCGGTGACGAGATCGAGGTCGCGCCGGGCGCCTTCGTAATTTATATCGGCTCCCACGGCGATCGCGGCGCGTCGCGGGCCAATGTGATACTGCCTGGCGCCGCCTATCCGGAAAAGTCCGCGATCTATGTCAACACCGAGGGGCGGGTGCAGATGGCGACGCGCGCCTCGTTCCCGCCGGGCGACGCGCGCGAGGATTGGGCTATTCTGCGCGCGCTATCAGATGTGCTCAAGCATCGGCTGCCTTACGACTCGCTGCGCGCGTTGCGTGCGGACTTGTTCAAAGCCCATCCGCATTTGCTCCGCGTCGGTGAGATCGCGCCGGCCGATCCCACAGGCATCCAAAAACTGGCGGCGCTGGGCGGCAATGCCGAGAAAGCGCCGTTCACGTCGAACGTCGATGATTTTTACCTGACCAATCCGATCACGCGCGCCTCCGCGGTGATGGCCGAATGCTCGGCGGTGGCGCATGGCCGCGCGGCGGCAACGGCGGCTGAGTAGCGGGTTCGATCATGGCTGCATTCGTGTCCGATTATATCTGGCCGTTCGCGATCATGGTGGCGCAAAGCCTGCTGTTGCTCATCGTTTTGCTCATCGTTGTCGCCTATGTGCTGTATGCCGATCGCAAAATCTGGGCGGCTGTGCAGATCAGGCGCGGGCCGAACGTGGTCGGGCCGTGGGGCCTGTTCCAGTCGTTTGCCGATCTGCTCAAATTCGTGGTGAAAGAACCGGTGATCCCGGCCGGCGCCAACAAAGGCGTATTCCTACTCGCCCCGTTCGTGACTACCGTTCTTGCGCTCGCCGCGTGGGCGGTCATTCCGGTCGACGCCGGCTGGACCATTGCCAATATCAACGTCGGAATACTCTATATCTTCGCGATCTCTTCGCTTGGCGTCTACGGCGTCATCATGGCCGGCTGGGCGTCGAACTCAAAATATCCGTTTCTGGCCGCGCTGCGCTCGGCGGCGCAGATGGTGTCTTACGAAGTCTCGATCGGCTTTGTCATCATCACGGTGCTGCTGTGCGTCGGATCGCTCAATCTCACCGCGATCGTCGAGGCGCAGAATTCGAAATGGGGCCTGTTCGGCTGGTACTGGCTGCCGCTGTTCCCGATGTTCGTCATATTCTTCGTCTCTGCGCTCGCCGAAACCAATCGGCCGCCATTCGATCTGGTCGAGGCGGAATCCGAGCTCGTTGCCGGTTACATGGTCGAATACGGCTCGACGCCCTACATGATGCTGATGCTCAGCGAATATGTTGCGATCTGCACCATGTGCGCCATGGCGACGATCCTGTTTCTCGGCGGTTGGCTGCCGCCATTCCCGGTCGTGCCGTTCACTTGGGTGCCGGGCGTCATCTGGTTTGTGCTCAAGGCAGGCTTTGTATTCTTCATGTTCGCGATGGTGAAAGCATTCGTGCCGCGCTATCGCTACGATCAATTGATGCGGCTCGGCTGGAAAGTGTTTTTGCCGATCTCACTTGCCATGGTCGCGATCGTGGCCGGCGTGCTGCAGATCACGGGCTGGGCGCCGCAATGATCGGAGGACGGCATGGAATTGTCATTGCCGGCCTGGCTCGGCGCGCTCTGCGGGATGATCGTCGCCGTCGCGATTTATGTTCCCGGCATCCGCATCGTGGAGCGGCGTCTGCGCGCCGCGAACGCGCCGGAGACCAACGAGCACCGCTCCGCCTTCGAGGACACGCTCTCGGTCACCCGCCGCCTGATTTTGGGTTTCGCGGTTGCTGTACTGGGTACTGCGGGATATTGGGTCGGCAACATACTTGGCAG
>DASZCJ010000484.1:0-1859 GCA_035943155.1 Xanthobacteraceae bacterium
CCGTATAGCGTGCGATAAGCAAATCATTGACCGTGATCTGGCCGTAGATCGCCGCCATCGTAAAGGCGAGCGCGACAAGGAGCATCGGCCCGCTCGCATAAGCCGCCCAGACCACGCCGGCAAATTGCATGATCGCGATCGCGGCAAACAGGATATGCGGTGGGATCCGCTCGACGAGCCGGCCGACAGTGATTTGTGCGATCGCGCCGCACAGGAAAACCGCCGTCGTCAAGCCGCCGACTAAGACCAGCGAAATCCCGTGGCCGATCCGCTCGTCAACGATTTTAGGTAAAGCGACCGAGATCGTGTTGAACACCAAGCCCGCACTAAGCGCGACAACAACGAACAGCGCGAAAATGATCGCGGCAATTGTCGGCGTGAGATAAACGTCAGGCGAGCGTGAGCGTGCACCGGCGTAACGCCGTTCCGGTGGACCGAACCAATAATAAATCGCTCCGGTGGCGATGCAGACGATGCCGGGCACAAGAAAAGCGCCGCGCCAGGACAACGCCGCCGTCAGCGCCGCCGTGATCCCGGCCGCGAGCGAGACGCCAAGATTGCCGCAGACCCCGTTGAACGCCAGAGTGCGGCCGCGCTCCTTAGCATTTTCGACGATCATGGCGGTGCCGACTGGATGATAAATTGCCGCGAACAGACCAAGTGAAAACAGCGCAATCGTCAAACCAGTCAAGGAAGGCGCGAGCGTCGCGCCTACCAGCGACACGCCGCAGCCGATATAGAAGGCGATCATCAGATTGCGCCGGCTCCAGTGATCGCCGAGCCAGCCGGCTGGCAACGAGAATAGGCCGAAGGCGACGAAGGAGGAGGTCGAGAGCGCGATCAGCGTCGCATAGGAGCGGCCATAAACCACCGCAAGCTCGATGACCACCGTGGGATAAATCAGAATGACGAAATGATCGAGCGCATGCGCCCAATTAAGAAAGCCGATCGCGAGCCGCCGCGACGCTTCGGCGGAGCGGTCACCCGAAAAGCCAGTCGTGCTAGAAACGGTCATCACAATTTTCCGGCCGATTCCCGCAAACCTATAGCCCGCCTGGCCGCGCCCACCTACTCGGTTCTTGCAAGGCAGCCCGCCACCGGCAACTCAAGCCGGCCGAGCGATAGCGAGACATGCAAGATCTTCTTTGCGAAGTGCAGTATTTCCGCCGCGCTGGCTTCGCGATAAAGGTTATCCATTATAGCGCACCGCACCGGTGTGTTTGCGCCAATGCGCGCTGAACTTGGGTCAACCGTCTTTGAGGACATAAATGCACGCCCCACGCCCGACGGCCATAGCTTCGCTGTCGCTACTAGCGGCACTGATCGGCTTTCTTTCGACTGCCCACGCCCAGGAATACCCCAACCGTCCGGTGCGGCTGATCACCGATTCGGCGCCGGGAGGGTCGATCGACGTTCCAGTGCGGATCATTGCCGAGGGACTAAGCCGCGTATGGCGGCAGCAGGCGGTGGTGATCAATCAACCGGGCGCCGGCGGCGCCATCGCCGCGCGCACCGCCGCGACGGCAACGCCGGATGGCTATACTTTCGGCGTCATCGCCGCATCCGCTTTTGTGGCGCTGCCTGGAAGCGCCGACAATTTGCCGGTGCAAGTCCCGCGCGATTTTACGCCGGTCGGCTACCTCGGCGGCGCGCCGATGTTCATCACCGCGGCGCCATGGCTCGGCATAAAAACGCTGCCAGACCTAGTCGCGCTGGCCAAGCAAAAACCCGGCGAGTTGTCTTACGGCGTCAACGGCATCGGCCGCTTGACTCATTTGACCGGCGAACTTCTGCAAAAGCAGGCCGAAATGAAATTATTGATGGTGCCCTATTCGGGCGGCACGGCGCAGATCATCAAC
>DASZCJ010000485.1:0-1695 GCA_035943155.1 Xanthobacteraceae bacterium
ATGTGATGATAGCGGCGGAGTACGCCGACGATTGGGCGGCGTATTGCATGAAATCGTTGTCATAGACGTATGTCTTCACATCAACTCTAGCCCCTTAGGTGTGCCACTAGTACCTCTGCACGGTGATTTTGACCGGTTGAACCAGCGATCAAAGTAGCTCCGGCAGCTGTTTGGGATCAACGAGCAGTTCGATGCTGCGAGGTGTGCTTGGTTGCCGTCGGATGAAGCCCGCCCGTTCGAGGGTCAGCACCATCTGGTGAACCGAGGGCGGGCTGACGCGGAAGTATTCCTGCATGTCGGTTTCGGCCGGCGGCCGGCGGTGCAGGCGCATGTACAGGTGGATAAACGCCAAATACTGGCCCTGCTTGGGCGTGAAGATTTTTGCAGGGCGACTCACGCCGGCCATCCGATTCAATTGTTCATCCGTGCCTCAGCACGAGGAGGCACGCATGAATGTATGTTATCGGGTCGAACTGAACCAATGCGAACGCGACCGACTGACCGCCCTGCTAAGTGGCGGCAAGCATGCGGCGCGCAAGCTCAAGCGGGCGCAGATTCTGCTGGCGGCAGATGCCGGCGCCAGCGATGAGGACATTGCCCGCGATGTTGGGGTGGGCGGCTCTACCGTGTACCGGACAAAGCGCCGCTTCGTGCTCGGCAATTTGGAGGCGGCGCTCAGCGAAGAGCCGCGGCCGGGGGCAAAGCGAAAGCTGTCCGGCAAGGAGCAAGCGCTGCTGGTCGCGACCGCCTGTTCCAAGCCACCCGCCGGGCGGGCGCGCTGGACGCTCGAACTCTTGGCCGGTGAACTGGTCCGCCTCACCGAACATACCAGCATCTCGCGCGAAACCGTCCGTCGGCGCTTGGCCGAAAACGATTTGAAGCCCTGGCGCAAGGACATGTGGTGCATTCCGCAAGTCGACGCCGAATACGTCGCCCGCATGGAGGATGTGCTCGACCTCTATGCCGAAGCGCCTGATCCGAACCGCCCAGTGGTCTGCTTCGACGAGAGCCCGATCCAGCTCATCGGCGAGGTGCGGGCACCGATCCCGCCCAGGCCGGGTCAGCTTGAGCGCTACGATTGCGAGTACAAGCGCTACGGAACCGCCAATCTGTTCGTCTTCCTCGATGTCCATCGGCCCTGGCGCAAGGTCAAGGTCACCGCCAGCCGGACTGCGCTCGACTTCGCCGCCTGCATGCGCGACCTCGCCGACGTGCACTTCCCCAAGGCCGCGCGCATCCGCGTCGTCCTCGATAATCTATCCACCCACTCCGCCGGCGCGCTCTACCAAACATTCCCAGCTGAGGAAGCACGACGCCTGCTGCGCCGACTGGAGTTCCACTACGTCCCCAAACATGCCAGTTGGTTGAACATGGTGGAAATCGAGATCGGCGTGTTGGCAGCCCAATGCCTTGACCGCCGCATCGAAAGTATCAAGCAGCTGGCCGCCGAGACTGCCATCTGGGAGCAACAGCGCAACGCCGTCGCCGCCCGCGTCAAATGGATGTTCACAACCGAAAAGGCCCGCGCCAAAATGGGCCACGCCTATCCACGGCCTCAGGTTAACTCAGGTCACACTCAAAGAGTCAAAACCACTGTGCAGCGGTACTAGTAGCTTCAATCTCAATCAGTGTTGGATCGTCATCTGCCGGCTCGTGAATTGTTTATTCGCTTTGGATTGCCCGTTGGTGCACAGC
>DASZCJ010000486.1:0-3972 GCA_035943155.1 Xanthobacteraceae bacterium
GTATTGCTCCCAACGTTGTTCCGCTCATCCGCGCATAAAGGAAATCGAGCCTGCCGCGGGAACGAAACGATTTCAGATCGCTGATCAATGTCGCGTCGACAGGTCAAAGCGCCCTGCCCCGGCAAGGTTCCGCCCGGGGCACGATGACGGCAGTTCGTGTATGAAACGGATGATCGGTCCCGCGTCCGATCCGGCCCGCTATTTTTTCCTCGGCACTTTCTTGCCTTTCTTGCGCGCTTTCGACAGGCCGATCGCGATCGCTTGCTTGCGGCTCTTGACCTTGCCGCCCCGGCCGCCGCGGCCGCTTTTTGCGGTGCCGCGTTTATAGCGGTGCATCTCGCGTTTCACTTCACTGCCGGCGCCACGCGAATATCGGCGCTTTCTTCGCTTTGCCATTTGCTTTCCTCCAAGACACAAGTCGCACAATGCAGTCTCGCAATGCGGGTACTACGACTTCTAACAACTGCTGCATGTGCAATAGGTTGCCTCACAACAGATGAATCCGGGATCGCGTCCGGGCCGCAGCCCGCTGGAACTGCGCCAACGCTGACCGGTTGTTAAAAAGATATCTGTCTCCAGCGATTTGCCGGAATTTCAGCAAACGAACCACCATTCAATTCCATTTCATTCGAGTAGCAAATGTTCGATTGGCTCAAGACAGGTAAGGCGACCGAGCCGCGTAAGGGCATGCCGTCGCCGCAGCTTGACGAGGCCGAATTCAAGCGGCGCTTCCTAGCGCCATTTAACGACCCTTGTTTCGATAGGCTTGCCGCCGAACTCGCGCGCGTCGGCGATGCCGCATGGGACGCTTACATCAATTCGCGCAAAGCACCGCGGACCCGCAAAGCAGGCCCAGGATACGCCGATCCTGATTACGAACTGGCGCTCGACTGGATTGCCGCATCCGAAGCGATAACGACGGCCGCGCGCCAGCATGATGACGCCGCCGGGCCCAACCGCATCCTGCTGATCAATGGGTCGTCGCGCTCCGAGCACACCTGCCCGGGAGAGATGTCCAAATCTTTCAGGCTGGCGCTGATCGCGCAGGACGTGTTTGCGCAGGACAAGGCCGCCGTCGATTTCCTCGACCTGTCGCGCCTGACGTCGGAATACGGCCGCCTCATTCATCCGTGCAAAGCCTGTTTCTCGACCTCGCCGGCGCTGTGTCATTGGCCGTGCTCCTGCTATCCGAATTACGCCCTCGGGCAGACGCATGATTGGATGAATGAAATCTATCCGCTGTGGGTGGCGGCCCACGGCGTCATGATCGTGACGCCGGTCAATTGGTATCAACCGTCCTCGTCGCTCAAGCTGATGATGGACCGTCTGGTCTGCGCCGATGGCGGCAATCCCGATCCGACGCGAACGCACGGCAAGGACGCGGAAAAGGCCAAGGAGATCGAGCTCGCCGGTTGGGATTATCCGCGGCATCTTGCCGGACGCTTGTTTGCCGTCGTCGCGCATGGCGATGCCGAAGGAGCTGAAAACGCCGGCCGCACTTTATGGGAGTGGCTGTCATCGATGCATCTTGAGCCCGCCGGACGCAGCGCGGAGCTCGATCGCTATATCGGCTATTGGAAACCCTACGCGACCAGCCACGCCGAGCTCGATGCCGACACGGCCATACAAGATGAGGTTCGGTTTGCGGCACGCACGCTGCTCGATGCCGTGAAGGAAAGGCGCGCCGGCAAGTCTGCACCGCCCCGCGAAGTTTCGGCGCCGCGGGAGAAGTAACGCCGCGCAGCCCGTGCCGTCATTGCTCGATCATTCGCATCAACCGGCGCGCGTCTCGGGGCGCGGCGGCTTTTTGATCGTTATCGAAATAGACAAAGACTTCGCGCCGTTCCGATTGCCAGCGGAGCACCGCCTCGCCCCAGCGCCGCAATGTCTTGGCGGAATAGCTTCCCTGATAGCGTCCGGACGGTCCATGTCCGCGCAGGTAAACGTGGCGCGCGGTCGCTTGCCATGGCGCCGGCGCATCGACGTGATCGGAGATGCAAAGGGCAACATCGAAATCGTGCAGCAGATCGAAGACATCGCCAGCGTACCAGGCCTTGTCGCGGAATTCGAACGCGTAGCGGTAACGGCGCGGCAACATGTGAAAGAAATCGCGCAGCCGCCCGGTATCTTTGCCGAAGCGCCGCGGCAACTGAAACAACACCACGCCGAGCTTGGGACCGAGCACGCGCAGCCGCGTCTGCATCAGCGCGATCGAATTCTCGCAGGTCGGTAACAGTCGCTTCCAATGGGTCATGAATTTTGAGGCCTTCCAGGCGAAAATAAAATCGCCCGGGGTGTCGCGCCGCCACGCGCGAACCGCGTCGAGGGTGGGCGTCCGATAGAACGAGGCGTTGATTTCGGCGGACGGAAATTGCGAGCCGTAGTAACGCAGCCAATCTTTCTTCGGTAATTTTTCCGGATAAAGCGGTCCGCGCCAGCCGTCGTAGGACCAGCCAGAGGTTCCAACCCAAATTCGGGTTTTGCCGCCGCCGCGCACCGCGACACAACGTTTCACGGCGGATTCGCTGCCGTCGCCCAGGACCAAGCGTGTTGTATCGGCTGTTCTGATTGGCGCTCTGTCATCGCCGGCGAATGCATCACCGCAGTGAGTGTGTCGCGAGACAAACCGAGACCACGGCTGTGCAGTTCCCGCAGGCGCCGTGCGAAAATGCAATGCTATGACGTGTCCGCCGTAGTCCTCAGCTGTAATTCGGGTCGGCATCGAGCCGCGCCACCCAGCCTTCCAGCCCGGGTTTTGCCGCCGGGTAGCGCTGCAGCACCAATGGATCGTGGCCCGGCACGACATGCCGTGGTGAACTCGCAAGCCGTTTCAGCGTCGCGTAACCTTCCACCACCTCCTCGACATTATAGGTGATTGGAAACACGCGCCCGCCATCGAGATGCGCGTAGAGATGCGTGGCATCGGCCGCCAGCACCACGTAGCCGCGCCGCGTCTTCACCCGCACGCTTTGCAGGCCTTTGGAATGGCCGCCGATGTGATGCACGGTAATACCGGGCGCGATTTCGCTCGCGCCATCGTGGAACGTCGCGCGGCCGGAGAACACTTTGCGCACCATCGCAATGACGTCCTCGACTTCGAACGGCGCGCGCAACGCTTGGTGGCACATGCAGCGGCCGGTGGCGTAGGCCATCTCGCGATCCTGCAAGTGATAGCGCGCCTGCGGAAACAAATCGTAATTGCCGCAGTGGTCGTAATGCAGGTGGCTGATGATGACGCTATGCACCGATTCGGAAGCGATGCCGAGCGCCGCAAGCCCGTCGCGCACCGGCTTGATCATCTCACGCTGGCGTTTCTTGCCCATCGCCTCGTCGAAGCCCGTGTCGACAATGATCGCGCCGGATGGCCCGACGATCGCCCAGACGAAAAAATCGAGCGGCTGCAAAATGTCGTGCGGATCGCCGTCGATGAAATTAGCCGGCGAACGGCGCGCATGGTGGCCGTAGCGAATGGCGTAAACTTCGTGAAGATCGTCGGCCATAGGATTCATCTCCCTTCAACCGGATTAGCCATGTTAGAGCGAAATTCGATCGGGTCGAGGCGGCTGTCCGGCGAACCCGCTGGATTCCCGCTTGCGCGGGAATGAGCGGTCGGAGGAAAAATAGAAAACCCCGGCACGATGGGCCGGGGTTTTCATTGACTCAAAACACGCTACGAAGAACGCACGCTACAAAAAACTACGCAGCGATCACAACTGCCCGTATTTGCGCAACACCGCGCGGCACTCATTGCCGACGCGCCAGCTATGTGCCGCCAGGACCGCGCCGCAGCGCAACAGATTCGTCCATGTAATACCGTCCGAGCGGTCGCATAGCCGCGCCGCAGCCGGCCGGCATGGCGCGAGTTCGGCAAGATCGATCGCATTCGCAGCGGTGCCCGAAAACGCGACAAGCGGCCCGATCACTAAACATGCGGCAAGGATTGTCTTCATCCTCAATCGTCCCTCTTTATTG
>DASZCJ010000487.1:0-4245 GCA_035943155.1 Xanthobacteraceae bacterium
AAATAAAATGAACGACCACAAGGCGACAAACAGCGGCGAAACCGACTGCAACAACAACCCGTTAATCGCCGTGGTGAAATGCAGGCCGTAATAGGCCATGGTGTTGTAGGCCGAGAAGCCGATCAGCGCGAGCAGCGTCAGCAGCACGGCATGCTTGCGGATCGACGGCCAGTCGCGGATCAGATGCGGCGCGGCAAACGGCAACAGAATGACGAATGCGCCGCCCCACCGGATTACCGACACCGTGATCGGCGGAATGTATCCGGCGATATAACGTCCGATCACGACGTTTCCGGACCAAAACAGCGAGGTAAGCGACAGCAGCAGATAGGCGCGCTGGAACAGCCAACCGCCGGCACGATCGTGACCTGATCCCCGGCTTGAATTGGCAATTGGATTACGAGCTGCATCTCCGCTGGCATGGAGCGCGTCATGGCGGTGGAGCCCATCCCCGTCATGGCGATCCGAATCTTCAAACTGGCTTCGCGACATCATTTTTTGTGCGGCTCGCTCGCCACCAAACGCGGTGAGTTACCTTACCGCGTGCTGACCCGGTAGGCGGCAAGCCGCATGACTGACAGCGGCTGAGTTGGACGCCGCCTGGCCCAGGGCATGCGGGGGACCGCAGCAGGTGTGCGGCATGAATGGCTGACCAGGGGAACTCCGAGCGCAGCCATATCGTATCGTTAACGGCAGGGGGCGTGCCAGATTGGCAGCCAAAAACAACGAATTGGTCCTATTTTGCGCCATACCCAGCAGGCGGTTTTCCTTGCTTCGCCGCGCATCATCCAGTATCGGAACGGGCGGCGGCATCCGGTACCCGAACCATCTCAGTCATCATCGGCCCTTTGAGGACCCTTCCCTCATGGCAAATGTCGTCGTGGTCGGCTCCCAATGGGGCGACGAGGGCAAAGGCAAGATCGTCGATTGGCTCTCCGAGCAGGCCGACATCGTCGTCCGCTTCCAGGGCGGACACAATGCCGGCCATACGCTGGTGATCGACGGCACCACGTATAAGTTGTCGCTCTTGCCGTCGGGCGTCGTGCGGCCCGGCAAGCTGTCCGTGATCGGCAATGGCGTCGTGCTCGACCCGCACGCGCTGTTGGGCGAGATCGCGCAACTGAGGAAGCAAGGGATCGTCGTCACGCCGGACAACCTGCGAATCGCGGAGAACACGCCGCTCATTCTACCGCTGCACCAGGAGCTCGATGTCGCGCGCGAGCGCGCATCGGGCAAGGGCGCAATCGGCACAACCGGTCGCGGCATCGGACCGGCCTATGAGGACAAAGTGGGCCGCCGTGCCATTCGGCTGATGGACCTGGCCGACCTGCAGATGCTCAACGGCAAGATCGAGCGCCTGTTGGCGCATCATAATGCGCTGCGCCGCGGTCTTGGCATGAGCGAGATCGCCCCGCGCAACTTGTACGATGAACTCGCTGCAGTAAGCCCGAACGTGCTGCCCTACATGGATTCGGTGTGGGCATTGCTTGACGAAAGGCGGCGTGAGGGCAAGCGGATATTGTTCGAAGGCGCCCAAGGCGCACTTCTGGATATCGATCACGGCACTTATCCGTTCGTCACCTCGTCAAACACGGTGGCAGCACAAGCCGCCATCGGATCGGGAATGGGACCCGGCGCCATCGATTATGTGCTTGGCATTTGTAAGGCCTACACCACGCGCGTAGGAGCCGGGCCGTTTCCGACCGAGCAGACCAATGCGATTGGCAAGACGCTCGGCGAACGCGGCAAGGAATTCGGCGTCGTCACCGGCCGGCCGCGGCGTTGCGGTTGGTTCGACGCGGTTCTGGTGCGCCAAACTGTGCGAACCAGCGGCATCCACGGTCTCGCGCTCACCAAGCTCGACATCCTGGACGGGTTCGACGAGATAAAAGTCTGCGTCGCTTATCGCTTGGACGGCCGCGAGATCGATTATCTGCCGGCCGGCGAGCACGCTCAGGCGCGCGTTGAGCCGATTTACGAAACCATCGCGGGCTGGCGGGAAAAAACCGCTCATGCCCGCTCGTGGGCCGATCTGCCCGCTCAAGCGGTCAAATATGTTCGCCGCCTGGAAGAGCTAATCGGCTGTTCCGCCGCTATTTTGTCCACGAGTCCGGAACGCGAGGATACGATCCTCATGCACAATCCGTTCGAAGCATAAGATGCAAGTTTAGTGAGCGCAGCGTAAACTCCGCCGATGGCAGATTATCATCCACTTATCGCCCGCGCCGTAGAGGGCCTTGCCAACAACACCGCCGAAGCACGGCGCACGCTTTATGAGCGCGCCCGCGCCGCCTTGGTGGCGCAGCTGCGCGGCATCGACCCGCCGCTCTCCGAAGCCGAGATTACCCGTGAGCGCCTGGCGCTGGAAGACGCGATCCGCAAGGTTGAGGCCGAGGCGGTACGCAAAGCGCGTAGTGAACCACGACCGGCAGCGCCGCGGTCGATTCACGCGACGACCCGCCCTTATGGCGCCGCTACGTCCGCCAGCCCAGTAGCGCCGGGATCTGGAGCGGCAGGATGGCGCGAGCATGCGAGCACATCGTCCAACACTATTCCGCCTTCGGGCGCAGAGACGAGATTCGCAGAAACGGCGCAAAAGGAGCCGTCCGCCGTCCGGGTGAATGAACCGGTTTCGAACGAGGCACCGTTGGCTGAGTCACGGGCGAGCGCGCGCAGTCGGCTGCTTAACGCGCGAACCACGCAAAGACCGCGCGAAGAGTTTAAGGGTTTTCGCAACGCCGGAGGCGTCACGGATGATCTCGATGTCCCCGCTGACAGGGGAAACACGCCAGTTCGCAAGACGCAAAACGCCTATAGGACCGGCTCGACGCACGACGACGAAGAGGCAGTGGCGCCGGCTGCTGCCGAGCGTTTTGATAATGAACAGTCTTTCGATCTGGTCGAGGACGTTGCGCCGTCGTTGCATGGACTCGAACAGGGATACGATCTCGATGACCAGCAACAGCTCGAATTAAATCGGCACCAGCCACAGCGTTCAATCGAACCGGTAGAGCATTATCGAAAGCCGCGGCCGCCGCGCTCTTATCGCGGTCTCGCCAAGCTTGCGGCGGTACTGGTTATTGTTGCCGGCCTTGGGGCGATGGTGTCGTGGCAGTGGTCCAATATCAGCGGGCTTTATCAGTTCCTCACCCATATGCGGTCGAAACCGACGCAAACGGCTCAGCCGCCGACGGGCGAACCGAAATTCGCCGGCCGCGTGCCGCAAGATCAGACCCGTCAGCCGCCGAATACAGCCACGCCGAAGGACCAGAGCGGACCAGCGCTCGCGCAGCGCGTCGTGCTCTATGAGGAGGATGCGGCCAATCCGCAAGGCAAACAATATGTCGGCTCAGCGGTGTGGCGGACTGAAACGGTTTCGCCCGGCAGCGGCCTCGCTCCGGAGCTTCAGATTCACGCCGACGTCACGGTTCCCGAGCGGAATATGACGCTGACTTGGTCGTTGCGCCGCAATACCGATCAAGCGCTCCCGGCCAGCCACACGATCGAAATCATGTTCAACTTGCCGGCCGACTTTGCCGGTGGCGGCATTGCCAATGTGCCGGGCGTCTTGATGAAGGAATCCGAGCAGGCGCGCGGCGTGCCGCTCGCCGGGCTCGCTGTGAAGGTGACCAACGGTTTCTTCCTGATCGGCCTGTCGGCGGTTGACGCCGACGTGCAGCGCAACCTGCAACTTCTCAAGGACCGATCATGGTTCGATATTCCCATCGTGTATAATAATGGCGGGCGCGCCATTCTTGCTCTGGAGAAGGGACCGCCAGGCAATCGCGCATTCGGCGATGCATTCGCCGCTTGGGGCAAATAAAACGTGTTGGACAAACGTAGTCGACGCCTCAGTTGTGTTGCGGTTCGGGTGTGGGGAGAAGGCCAATGAGCGCGTCCGACGCGAGAAAGTCGAAGCCCGTTTTGAACGTTCATCTTGCTTCCGCTTTCCGCACCTTAGAGACGGAATCGGACGGCTTAGCGGCGCTCGCCGCCGCGATGGCGGATGGGCTTGGCGCGCCATTCACCGCCGCCGTCGAAACCATTCGCGCTGCGCGCGGCCGGGTTATCGTCACTGGAATGGGCAAATCTGGCCACGTCGCGCGCAAGATCGCGGCGACACTCGCGTCGACTGGAACTCCGGCCTTCTTCGTGCACGCTGCCGACCCCAGTCACGGCGACCTTGGCATGATCACGTCTGACGACGTGATGCTGGCCCTGTCGTGGTCGGGTGAAACCGAAGAG
>DASZCJ010000488.1:0-6530 GCA_035943155.1 Xanthobacteraceae bacterium
CCCATATTGCTTCTTTGGGGAGGGCTCGGCCCGACAGGGAACGGCTGTAGCTCACGCCGTGTCTTTTGTTGTCGATGTCCGCTTCGGGTCATTCGCTACATAAATTCAAACCGATCCGTCCGGATTGCCTTCGAAGCGGACATTCCAAGGGCCGCAGATTATTGCGTCGCGTACCGATTTTAATTGATGAACTCAGACGAGGGTTCTTATCGGGCTGCCGGTTGGCCTACTCTCGCGCATATCGCTATATCCCCTAAAGTGGAGGGGAGGGGGTAAGAAAGCATCCGATGAGTTCGCGCCCGAAAAAGAATGCTCCGAGCCTCTTCGCGGCTGCCGGCCTCGACAGCACGGCGCCGCGGCCCTTGGCCGACAAGCTTCGCCCCGACAAATTGTCCGACGTGGTCGGCCAGGATCATCTGCTTGGCCCGGATGGTGCGCTCACCCGCATGTTGCAAACGCGCTCGCTTGGCTCGCTTATCTTCTGGGGGCCGCCCGGCACCGGCAAAACCACGGTAGCGCGCCTCCTTGCGCGCGCGACCGAACTTTATTTCGAGCAGATTTCGGCGATCTTTTCCGGCGTTGCCGACCTGAAGAAAGTCTTCGACGCGGCGCGGCTGCGGCGCGAGACCGGGCAGGGCACGCTCCTATTTGTCGATGAGATTCACCGCTTCAATCGCGCTCAGCAGGACTCATTTTTACCCGTCGTGGAAGACGGCACCATCGTGCTCGTCGGCGCGACCACCGAGAATCCATCCTTTGAATTGATCGCGCCGCTGTTGTCGCGGGCGCGCGTTCTCGTCTTTCGGCCGCTCGATGCGGCGGCGATCGAAAAGCTGCTCGCGCGCGCCGAAGCGTTCGAACAAAAGACCTTGCCGCTCGACGACGAGGCGCGCGCCTCGCTCGTGCGGATGGCCGACGGCGACGGCCGCGCCGCACTGACCCTTGTCGAGGAAATCTGGCGCGCCGCGCGCGGCGGCGAAATTTTCGATGCCGCGGCGCTGCAGGCGGTTGTCCAGCGCCGCGCGCCGATCTACGACAAATCGCAGGACGGCCATTACAATCTGATCAGCGCGCTGCACAAATCGGTGCGCGGCTCCGATCCGGACGCGGCGCTCTATTATCTCTGCCGCATGCTCGATGCCGGCGAAGATCCGCTCTATCTGGCGCGCCGCATTGTGCGCATGGCGGTCGAAGACATCGGGCTCGCCGATCCGCAGGCGCTCGTCATCGCCAATGCCGCCAAGGACGCTTACGATTTTCTCGGCAGTCCGGAAGGCGAACTCGCCATCGCCCAAGCGGTGCTCTATATCGCCACCGCGCCGAAATCGAACGCCGCCTATGCCGCGTTCGGCGAAGCCATGCGCACCGCGAAGGAGGCTGGCTCGCTATTGCCGCCCAAGCACATCCTCAACGCGCCGACCGGGCTGATGCGAAACGAGGGCTATGGCGCGGGCTACGCCTACGATCACGACGCGCCGGAGGCGTTTTCCGGCCAGGACTATTTCCCGGAAGCGCTTGGTCGCCGCCAGTTCTACGATCCGCCGGAGCGCGGCTTCGAGCGCGAGATCAGAAAGCGGCTGGAATATTGGGCTAAGCTGCGCAAAGAGCGGAGCGGGTCTTGAGAGGCAGCCGCGGACCGCGCCAGCCCGGCGGCGGCAAACAGATTTCTGGGCCGCGGCATCGTCCCCCTCATGTTCATCGTCACCCTGAGGTGGCCGCGAAGCGGCCCTCGAAGGGCGACGGCCCGGGCCGTTCATCCTTCGAGGCGCGCCAGGGCTTGCCATCGGGCCAGCCACTTCGGGCTGGACCCGTTGGGCGCGCGCCTCAGGATGACGGTGAACCGGGTCCGCAAGGGGAGAGGGCAACAGGCAGCGGCGTACAGAATGTCACCGTCTCAGCCGACGAAGCCGGCATGCGGGTCGATCGCTTTTTCGAGGCGCGGTTTCCAGGTTTGAGTTTTTCGCATATCCAGCGCGTGATCCGCAAAGGCGAGGTACGGGTCAACGGCAAGCGCACCCAGCCGAAGAACCGATTGGAAGCCGGACAGACGGTGCGCGTTCCGCCGCTGCGGCTCGATCCGCCGAAGCCGCGTACGGCCGGCAACGCGGCCGACCAGAAGACCGCCGATTTTCTCAAATCGATCACGCTGTACGAAGACGCCGACACGTTGGTGCTCAATAAGCCGATGGGTCTGGCGGTGCAGGGCGGCTCCGGCACCACCCGGCATCTCGACGGCATGCTGGAGGTGATGCGTGACGCGCACGGCCAGCGCCCGCGGCTCGTGCATCGGCTCGACAAAGACACCGCCGGCTGTCTGCTTGTGGCCAAGACGCGGTTCGCCGCCGCCGCCTTGGCGAAATCGTTTCGCTCGCGCTCGGCGCGCAAGATCTATTGGGCGCTGGTTGCCGGCGTGCCCAAGCCGCGGCAGGGCCGGATTTCGACTTTCCTTGCCAAGGAGCAGCGCGAAGACGAATCGATGATGCGCATCGCCCGCCACGGCGAGGAAGGCGCAAGCCATGCCGTGACGTATTATGCCGTCGTGGAAACGGCGGGCTCGGCGCTGGCCTGGCTCTCGCTCAAGCCGGTGACTGGGCGCACGCATCAGTTGCGCGCGCATATGGCGCATATCGGCCATCCGATCGTCGGCGACGCCAAATATTTCGCGCGCGAGAATTGGCAGCTCCCCGGCGGCATGCAGAACCGGCTGCATCTTTTGGCGCGCCGCATCGCGGTGTCGCATCCGCGCGGTGGCGTGATTGACGCCACCGCGCCGCTGCCGCCGCACATGCAGCAGTCATGGAATCTCCTTGGCCTCGATGCCAGGCGTTACGATCCGATCGAGGATGCGCCGGAGGGTTGAGCCAGACCAGCTAGGAACAACGGCCGCATTCGGCCGTTCAAAAAGAGGGCGGGTGTAGGATTGAAACCCTATGGCGTTTCGCTTTCACCATATTTGCCTGGCCGCCCTGCTTGCCGCGGTCTCGCCAGTCGCGGCGCTGGCGCAAGGTTATCCTGGTTATCCGTATACGATCATGACTGGCGATCGTGGCGCCGCGATCGATGACGGCGCGGTGCAGGCGAGCGCAACGGCGCCACAGCACCCGAGCCTCCTTGGCCGCGAAAAGTTTATCAGCAAGCTGCACCGGCGCGGGCTCTACGCGGCGCGCGGCTCTTCCGGTTCGGTCTTGCCGACGCCGTTGCCGCGCACGCAGCTCATTCCGCCGGAGGGTGGCGGCATGCTGACGACGCCGTCGCTGCCGCAGGAGCAAGGCCCGACCATCATTCCCGGCAGGACGAGAGCCATACCCAATATTCCGCACGGTCCTGAGACGTTTCAGGACCGCGCCTCTCGCTGCGCCTTCCAGTCCGGGCTTTACGGCGTGCCGGGAACGCTGCGCAACCAGTACATCGGCGCGTGCCTGCAGTGAATGACGCGCGCCGCAGGTTGGTTGCCGTCATCCTGAGGTGCGAGCAGAGCGAGCCTCGAAAGATGGACGGCGCCGCCCTTCGAGGGCCGCTTCGCGGCGGCCTCAGGGTGACGAAATTGATCTGAATGCTTACCGCAGACTGGCGTTGATCTTATCGAGTGCCGCCGAGCCGGGGCACAGCTCTTTCTCGCCGAGCGAATTAAGCGGCGCCTCGACGGTATTGAGATGGTTGTGCAGGTCGGCTGAGTCCTGCTCGACGTAGAGCAAGCCGGTCACGATCTGGCCTTGCGCGGCGTGATGGGCGATGAAATGCATCGCCGCCAACCGGTCGTGGACGTCATATTCGGCATCGAGCTTGCGCAGCGCCAGCACCGTGCCGTCATGCTGTTCGACCATCTCGACGGTGCCCGGGGCGTAATCGACATGGATCGGCGCGCGGCCAGTCATGAAATCGAGGAAATTGACCGCTTCGTTGTGCTCGCGCACGTAATCGAAGCTCTTGGTCGAGCCGGCGTGATTGTTAAACGCCACGCACGGCGAGATCACGTCGATGAAGGCGGCGCCGCGATGCTCGATCGCTGTTTTGATGATCGGCACGAGTTGTTTCTTGTCGCCGGAAAACGAGCGCGCCACGAAACTCGCGCCGAGTTGGAGCGCGATGCCGACCATATCGATGGCATTATCGGTATTGGTGACGCCACGCTTGGATTTCGAACCGCGGTCGGCGGTCGCCGAGAACTGCCCCTTGGTCAGACCGTAAACGCCATTATTTTCAACGATATAGACCATATTGACGCCGCGGCGCATGCAGTGCGCGAACTGCCCCAATCCGATCGAGGCGGAATCGCCGTCGCCGGATACGCCGAGATAGATCAAATCGCGGTTGGCGAGATTGGCGCCGGTGAGCACCGAGGGCATGCGGCCATGCACTGAATTAAAGCCATGCGAATTGCCGAGGAAATAATCCGGCGTCTTCGATGAGCAGCCAATGCCGGAAATCTTCGCCACGCGGTGCGGTTCGATCGAAAGTTCAAAGCAGGCCTCGATGATCGCCGCGGTGATCGAGTCGTGCCCGCAGCCGGCGCACAGCGTCGAGATTTTGCCCTCGTAATCGCGGTGCGTATAGCCGAGCTTGTTCTTCGGCAGTTCGGGATGATGGAATTTCGGCTTGACGACGTAGGTCATGACACGACTTTCCGCAGCGGCGTTATCTTCAAGGCATCGAGGTGCTCGCCGATGGCGCGTGCGATGAATCGTGCGGTGATCGGAGTGCCATCGTAATGCAGGATCGGCACCAGCCGCACCGGATCGATGCCGCATTCATTGACGATCAGCGAGCGCAATTGCGCGTCGCGGTTCTGCTCGACCACAAAAATGAAATCATGCTCGGCGATGAAGCTCGTGACGCTCGAATGGAACGGGAAGGCGCGAACGCGCAGCCGGTCGAGATATTGACCTTTGGCTTCGAGCATCTCGATCGCCTCGTCCATGGCCGGCGAGGTCGAGCCGAAATAGATCACGCCGTATTTGGTCGGCTTGTCGGCATTGGCTTGCAGCGGCCGCGGCACCAAATCCTTGGCGGTGTCGAACTTGCGCAGGAGACGCTGCATGTTGTCGGCATAGGCCGGGCCTTCCTCGGTGTAGCGCGCATAGCGGTCGCGCGAGGTGCCGCGGGTGAAGAACGAGCCCTTGGTCGGATGAGTGCCCGGATAGGTGCGGTAGGGAATGCCGTCGCCGTCGACATCGAGATAACGGCCGAAGTCCTTGCCGGATTCGAGCGCGGCCGCGGTCATCACCTTGCCGCGGTCGTATTTGCGGCTGTCGTCCCAAGCGAGCGGCCGGGCGAGGCGGTGATTCATACCGATATCGAGATCGATCATGACAAAGACCGGCGTCTGCAACCGGTCGGCGAGATCGAAAGCGGTCGCGCCGAATTCGAAGGTCTCGGTCGGATCTTCGGGGAACAGCAGCACGTGCTTGGTATCGCCATGCGAAGCATAGGCGCAGGAGATGATGTCGGTCTGCTGGGTGCGGGTTGGCATGCCGGTGGACGGTCCGGCGCGCTGCACGTCGAACACTACCGCGGGAATCTCGGCGAAGTAAGCCAGCCCGAGAAATTCCTGCATCAGCGAAATCCCCGGACCGGACGTCGCGGTGAAAGCGCGGGCGCCGTTCCATGAGGCGCCGATCACAATGCCGATCGAGGCAAGTTCGTCCTCGGCCTGGACGATGGCGTATTTGTTCTGCATGCTGCCGCCATCGACGCGCAGCCGGCTGCAATGCCGCGTAAAGGCTTCGGCGAGCGAGGAGGACGGCGTGATCGGATACCAGGCGCAGACCGTGGCGCCGCCGTAGACCGCGCCGAGCGCCGCCGCCGAATTGCCTTCGATGAAAATGCGGTCGCCGACGCCGTCGGCGCGCTTAAGCCGCAGCCCGATCGGGTGCTCCATATTCATCATCACCCAGTCGCGGCCCAGATGCAGCGCGTGCTTATTGGCGTCGAACAGCTTTTCCTTGCCTTTATATTGCTCGGCGATGAGCTTCTCGATTTCGCCGACATCCATGTCGAGCAGCGCCGAGAGGGCGCCGATATAAATAATGTTCTTGAACAATTGGCGCTGCCGCGGATCGCTATATTCGCGATTGCAGATCGCGGTGAGCGGCACGCCGATGACGGTGATGTCGTCGCGGAATTTGGTCTTCGGCATCGGCTTCGTTGAATCGTAAAGCAGATAGCCGCCCGGCTCGATGCCGGCCACGTCCTTGTCCCAGGTCTGCGGGTTCATGGCGACCATGAGATCGGTGCCGCCGCGCGCGCCGAGATAGCCGGTTTCCGAGATGCGCACTTCGTACCAGGTCGGCAGGCCCTGGATGTTGGACGGAAAGATGTTGCGCGGCGCGACCGGCACGCCCATGCGCAGCACGGCGCGGGCAAACAATTCGTTGGCGCTCGCGGAACCCGAGCCGTTGACGTTGGCGAACCGGACGACGAAGTCGTTTACGCTTTGGATTGGCATGCGTGTTCTGCGTGAGTCATGTCGATCAGGTATTTCTGCATGTCCCAGGCGCCGGTGGGGCAGCGCTCCGCGCACAGGCCGCAGT
>DASZCJ010000489.1:0-10384 GCA_035943155.1 Xanthobacteraceae bacterium
CCCATCGAATGCCCGACGACGTGGGCTTTTTCGATGCGAAGCGCGTCCATCAGTGCGACGACATCGGAGCGCGCGAAATCCTGGCCATAGCGGGTCGGATCGTCAGGTATGTCCGACGGCGGGTAGCCGCGCTGACTGAACATGACGCAGCGATGGGCGCGGCTGAAGTGGCGCATCTGCGGCTCCCAGGTGCGATAGTCACCGGCAAATTCACGGACGAAGACAACCGGCGTTCCCGCGCCCGCTTCCTCGTAATACAGACTAACGTCGTCACTGGTTCTGATTTTCGGCATCGCGATGATTTCGAGTTATTGGCGCCATTGTCACCGCTGCATGCTAACCAAAATGCAGGACCAGCGCCAAACCCCGTCCACTGAAAAAGCGACAGGCCACCCGGTAGCCGGGCGGCCCGTCCCAACGTCGCCAGATACGATTGCCAGTTGCTCTCTAGGCCATCCAGAACGGCTTGTTCAACTCGCGGTGCGCGTCGCAACGGGTGATGCCGATATCCCGCAAAGTTGCGTCGCTCAAAGCGTCAAGCTCGCGTCGTGAACGCGCCCGGCGTTGCCATTCGGCAACGCGCAGTTTGAGTTGATCCCAACGGGAGAAGGGCGTGAACCGGAAGGTTGTCATTGTGATGGTGCTCATGGCTGGCTCCATATCCGGCAACTCGACTCTCACACTTTAAGTGCTGTCTGGGAAGGAAGATGTGATGGTAAACACAGTTTGGCGCTTTTCGTAGGCATCTGATTCTTCCGCCCAATTTTACGTAAACGGCCTAATATTTTGCGTGCCGTCACGCCGGTTGGCGCGTCGGTGCGACTTCGCACATGCGGGTGACCGGTTTTGGTAACAGAGCTCCGGTCAGCTCATAGCCAACGGCCCTGAGAATCCCGCGGGCCGGGCACATCGCCACGGCGAGCCGCGTGTAGGGATTAAGCACCGGCTCGCATACCCAATCGAAGCTTGGCGCCGCGCAGGCGCCGGACCAGCCGTCGAGCGATTCGCGCCGTGCGCGGCTGTAATCGGCGGCATCGGTAAATGTGCTTGTGAAAAATCGTCGGGTTCCAATCCGCCCTTCCCAGCGGGGTTGGCGCGGCCACCAGTCATTGGCGGCGCTCGTTTCCTTTTCGCGCGTGGCAAAACTCGTCTCTGTCCGCTCGATGACGCAACGCTCGCCGGCCGCGCAACCGACCAGAACATAAATGACCGGGCGCGCCACCGGCGTCGATTCGAGCATGCGCCGCGCGGCGGCGAAATCGGCACAAAGCTCGAAGGTTTGACGCAATAGCTGGTCCGGCGGCATGCGATCGTCGGATCGCCAGACCGCGACCGCATTGGCAGCGAGATCGTAGCCGCGCAGCCAGCGGTGCGCCGTGCGGCGGCGCATCGGCGCTTGATTGACACAAGCCGCGAAGCGAGAGGGCGCAAGCGCCGTCAACGCGCCTACATAACCAGGCCAAGTGACGCTGAAGAAATCCCCGGCTGCGCCGCGCATGCGGGCCACTTCGGCATGGCGGCCGAGGCCGTGGAATGGCCAATCGAGCGTGCGGAGAAGCCACGGCGCCCCGTCTTCGTCGCACGCACGCGCCGTGCAGCCCCATTGATAAGAAGCATTGAGCAGCCACACGCCGGAGAAGCCGAGCACATCGGCTATTCGCGCAATTTCCGGCCGATAGGGCGAACGCGATCGCTCAAGCCAGCGCCGCGACAGCAAATCGAGCGCCGGCACCATAGGCAAGACCGCGCGGGGGAAGACAGCAAGACAAGCATCGCGCAACGCGCGCACCCGCTCCGCGTTGCACGCGGCATGGCGCACGGGGCCGCCGTCGCGCAGATCGCTTACGGGAATGGCCGAGAGTGTGTCCGTCGCAATGTTGTTCATGATGAAACTTTTCGGGCAAACTAATGCGCGCGGCAATGGCAAGCAACCTTAAAGGGGAGCAAATCGCGATGGAGCTCACATCGACGCGGCGGATCGTGACCGGGCACGACCCGCAAGGCAAAGCCGTGGTGCTGTTTGACGGCGCGATGGCGGCGAAGCAGCGCGGCGCGAACGGCATAAGTCTGTTTTGGGTAACGAGCGAGTTTCCAGCGGACGCCGCCGGCTCGGCGGATCGCGCGCAGACAACGATCGGCGTGCCGCCGCCGGAAAACGGCACCGTCTTTCGCATCGTTGATTTCGCTTCGGCCGCGCCGCACGCCCCGCCAGTCGATCACCACCAAATTCTGCTTGCGATGGGCATCGATCCGGCGACGCAAGGCTATGCCCGTCACGCCAATACCCACCGGACCAGGACGATCGACTATGCGATCATCCTTGAAGGCGAGATCGACATGCTGCTCGACGACAGTGAAATTCACGTCAAGGCCGGCGACGTCCTGGTGCAGCAGGCGACCAATCACGCCTGGGTCAATAATGGCACCAAACCGTGCCGCATCGCCTTCATCCTGATCGACGCCAAAACGCCGTGGGCGTGGCAGAAGAATTGGAAGCCCTAACCGCCCGAGAGCGCAATGCGCAGCAGCGCTATTCTGCGGCTTCCTGCTGGCGCGCAAATAACGGCAATACGCGTGCTCGCTCGCCGGGCTTGGCTATGACAGCGCAGTCCTCGGGAACCGTGATCCAGTCTTCGTCACGGTCAAATGGTTCTGAGACGATCACAATGCCGCCCTCCGTTTCCCGATAGTAAAGCGTATTGGCGTGATCGTTGACCGAATACCGAAACGCGTACAGGTCCTGCCCGTCGGAAAGCGCGGCGGTGAAACGAAAGCGAACTCCAGGTTCGTTCTGCGTGACGATACCCGTGAGCGTCGCCAGGGTTTTCTTTGCCGCCGCAACCGGATCGTCGACGCCGGCACCAAGCATCGCGAGAAAAATGGCTTCCGAATCGGTCGTGCCGACGCGCGACGGATAAAGTTCGTCGGGAATGAGCGTCTCGACATGACGGCGCCATCGATTCCAATTGCCAAGAAAACCGTTATGCATGAACAGCCATTTTCCGCAGGCAAACGGATGACAATTGACGCGCGTGATTGCGGTGCCGGTTGCCGCCCGGACATGGGCAAAGAATAACTGCGATTGCAGATGGCGACACAAATAGCGCAGATTTTCGTCCGACCAGGCCGGCCTGATCTCGCGATAGAGCCCAGGCTCTGGATGCTTGCCGTACCAGCCCAGGCCAAAACCATCGCCATTAATGCTGGCCGTGGATTCCAGTGCGTGGATGCTTTGCGAAATCAACGAGTGGGCAGGCTCGGTGACGTAATGTTCGAGCGCAGTCGTTTTCCCGCGATATGCAATCCAGCGGCACATGGCGAGTCCTGATTATCGTTCAAAGTTTAAGCCAGCAATGTGGCATCTCGAATCCATCGAGTCACCCTATGCAGGGCAATTTCGGCGCCTTCGCGTTGATTTTCGGTAAAAACCCGCAACTGCGCATCCGCCGAAGTACCCTCCACAACGATTGCGCGACATTGTTCGAGATGCTCGCGGCAGGCAAGTGCCTCGGCTTCTGCCGCGGTCAGCTCCAGAACGCGGTCAAGCAGTTGAGCGACGGCAACCGAGCCGGACCGCGTGACAAAAGTGCCCTGTACGCCGTACCGCTGAGCCCGCCATTTATTTTCCACCGCGACGGCCCGGTCGACCACATCGATTTCGGCATTGTGCTCGGGATGCAGATAAAGAAATGCCGCAAGCACGCGATAGAGCGCCGCGATCGCGATAGTGTCATCAAGACGGGTGCAGCAATCCGGAGCGCGCAACTCCAAAGTCGGATATTTCAGCGACGGCCGGATCGCCCACCACAGGTGGCTTGCGTCCGGCATCGCTCCCGACCGCACCATAGCGTCCACATAGGCATCATAATCGGCTTCGCGGCGCAATAGTTCGGGAAGCCCGGTGCGCGGCAACTCATCATAGGCGGCGAGGCGATAGCCTTTCAGTCCCGTCATGCGCCCTTGCCAAAACGGCGATGAAGCCGAAAGCGCGATAAAAAGCGGCACATAGGGCAACATCCGAGTCATGACCTCGACGCGCCGCGCCGGTTCGGCAAACTCGACATGGATATGCACCCCGCACAGCATGTCGCGTTGGCCGATCATTTGCAGATCATCCATGATCTGGGCATAGCGATCTTTTGGCGTTTGCACCGAGTGACGCCATTGCGCCAATGGATGCGTTCCGCAGGCCAAAATCGACAAGCCAAACTCAGCGGCGGCTGCCGCCGCGCTGTGCCGCAAGCGCAAGAGCTCGGCCCGCGCGTCATCGAGACTGGCATGCGGCTCGGTCGCGACCTCGATCTGCGCCTGCAAGAATTCGCGGCCGATGCGGCCTGTGGCGCAGCAATCGGCAGCTTGAAAAAGCGCGTCCGGTGTCTCGGCCGGCGCCTCGAACGTTTCGCTATCGGAAAGAAAATATTCTTCCTCGATGCCGAAATGAAACAGCTCATCCGGCGCAAAGACCCTCGGCTCGCGACCCGCAGGAATAAGCGTGCGGATGCGAAGTCGCCGTTCGCGTGGATCGAACTTAAATTCCATGCTTGATCTCCGCTCGCGTGGTCAGGTCCTTCCGAACCTGCGCTCGAAACCAGCACTCCAGTGCGGCGTCACCATGTTCCGCGTTACGGCTCGCATTAACGCGCAGCGAGGATCTAAGTTCCTGCAGTATTTTGGGTTTTGCCAAAACCGCAATGGCAATGGGCAGCAAATCGGCTGTTTTTCAACCAAGCAACCGGCGCATTGCCGATTCCCAATTCGCCAATCTGCGCGCTCGCTCTGCCGCCTCCATCTGTGGCGCGAAGCGGCGTTGAAGGCGCCAATGGTCTAAGAAGCGATCTGGTTCGGGAAAGAACCCGGTCTGCAAGCCAGCCAAGTAAGCCGCACCGAGCGCGGTAGTTTCCTTGACTTGCGGCCGGTCGACTGCGCTATCGAGAATGTCGGCAAGCCGCTGCATCGTCCAGTTGGAGCTCGCCATGCCGCCATCGACGCGTAGCGTCTTCATCGCGCCAGCGGCGTCGCGCCAATCGGCTTTCATCGCGGCGAGAAGATCGGCGGTCTGAAAGCATACGCTCTCGAGCGCAGCTCGCGCCAATTCGCGCGGTCCGGTTGCGCGCGTCAAGCCGAACAGCGCGCCGCGCGCATCGGGCCGCCAATGTGGCGCGCCCAGTCCGACGAAGGCAGGAACCAAAACGACGTCCTGGGACGGATCTGCCTCCTGCGCCAGCGCGCCACTCTCTTCCGCGCTTTTCATGACTTTCAGACCATCGCGCAGCCATTGCACCGCCGCGCCGGCAACAAAGATCGAGCCCTCGAGCGCGTAGCTGCGCACGCCGCCAAGCTGATAAGCGACGGTCGTAACGAGCCTGCTATTCGAGGCCACCGGCACACGGCCGGTGTTGAGAAGAATAAAACTACCGGTGCCATAGGTCGCCTTGATCATGCTCGGCGCGAAACACGCCTGCCCCACCAAAGCGGCTTGCTGATCGCCGGCGATTCCACAAATCGGGATTGCGCCACCGAACAATTCCGGTTCGGTCGTGCCAAAGGCCGCCGACGAATCCATGACTTCGGGCAAGACCGATCGCGGCACGCCAAATAGCGCGAGCAGCGCATCGTCCCAGCGGCCAGCGTGAATGTCATAGAGTAGGGTCCGCGATGCGTTAGTGCCGTCGGTGGCGTGAACACGGCCGCCGGTCAGGCGCCACAGCAAATAAGTATCGACCGTGCCGAAGGCGAGCTGCCCGCGCGCGGCCCGCGTGCGGGCATCAGCAACATTGTCGAGCAGCCAGGCGAGCTTCGTTCCGGAAAAATAAGGATCGAGGAGCAGCCCTGTTTTGGCCGTCAACGCGGCCTCATGACCGGCCGATTTGAGCCGCGCGCACAGGTCGGCAGTGCGCCGATCCTGCCAGACGATGGCGCGGTGGACCGGCCGCCCGCTGGCGCGGTCCCACAACAATGTCGTCTCGCGCTGATTGGCGATGCCGATGGCAGCGATGTCGCGGGCCGTGGCGCCTACTTGGCGGAGCGCGTCGCGACAGGTTGCCAAGGTTGAGGACCACAGATCGTCGGGCTCATGCTCGACCTCGCCATCGGCCGGAAAGTGCTGCGCGAACTCCTGTTGCGCGACGGCCGCGATCGAGGTGTCGGCGCCAAACAGAATGGCCCGAGTCGAGGTCGTACCTTGATCGATTGCGAGGACGTAAGGTGCCAAGCGTTGTTCCCGGATTGCGATGGTGGCCAGCGCAGATCGGCAATTCGCGGACCAGTTCCCGTCAACCGCCAGCGGCTGGCGAGGCGAGGCGTTCTTTCGCAACCGGAATGGACAAGTGCCGCAGCCATCGCTCGCAGGACGTGACGGTATTGATCAGCAGCATGGAGACCGTCATCGGACCGACGCCGCCCGGCACCGGTGTGATATAGGAGGCTTTGGCCGCCACACCGGCAAAATCGACATCGCCGACCAGCCTGCCGTCGGCGAGCCGGTTGATGCCGACGTCGATCACAACAGCGCCGGTCCGCACCATCTGCGGCAGGATGAGGTTGGGATAGCCGGCGGCTACGACCAGCACATCGGCAAGCAGCGTAAATTGCGCCAGATCGCGGGTCTTGGCATGGCAGATGCACACCGTCGCCTCATGCTGCATGAGCATCAAGGCCATCGGCTTACCGACGATATTGCTTGCCCCAACAACGACGACGTTCTTACCCTCCAGTGAAATGTTCTCGTGTTGCAGGAGTTTGAGGACGCCATAGGGCGTGCATGGCGGGAAGACTGTGCCGCCGACGACAAGCCCTCCGACATTATAAAGGTGAAAGCCGTCGACATCCTTGTCCGCCGATATGGCGCGCAAGATGCGGGCCATATCGAACGAAGCCGGCAACGGCAGCTGAACCAAAATGCCGTGCACCGCCGGGTCCTCGTTGAGCTCGGCGATTTTGGCGACGACTTCGTCCTGTTTCACATCGGCGGGATAATCAAAGCGGAACGAACGGATGCCAACGTCGATGCAGGCGCGGATCTTGTTTTTCACATAGATTTTCGAAGCCTGATCGGAGCCGACGAGAATAACCGCGAGGCCCGGCGGCACGCCAGATTGCGCGACAATACGCTGTACGCGCTGCCGGCACTCATCCCGAATGCTCCGGGCGACCGCGTTGCCATCGATGATTTTTGCGGTCATGCGTGCCCCCAATGCGATGCCAATAGCCAAGACGCCGATCCCTCTATTCCTTGACCACGCGTCGTGAATAAGCGTCGATGAAATCGGCGGCGGCCTTGCTGCCGCGCGCGAAGGATTTCATCGCTTCTTCGTGCAGCAGGCCCAACGCCTTCATTTTGATGGCATTGGCGGCGTCGTTCTCGGTAATGTCTACGATGTGACGCGGCCGCGGCAGATCAACATCAATGATGGCCCGCACCTGCGTCGGGATATTGGTCATGATCAGGATGCGGTCGGCCAGATAGATTGCTTCATCGACGTCGGTGGTGACAAAGAACGTGGTGCGCCGAAATTCCTCGTATAGATTGGCGTAGTATTCCTGCATCAGATGCTTGGTCATGGCATCGAGACCGCGGAAGGGCTCGTCAAGGATCATCACGTCCGGTTTGTTGATCATTGAACGTGCCAGCTCGGCGCGGCGCTGCATGCCGCCGGACAATTGCGAAGGATATTTTTTGCGAAAATCATCCAAGCCGACTTTCTGCAGCAGCAGTTCGGCAAAAGAGCGTATTTCGGGCGTGTCTTCGCCGCGCGCGCGCGGCCCGAACATGATGTTGTCGTAGGTCGACATCCAGGGAAACAGCGCACTTTCCTGGAACACGACCATGCGATCGAGACCAGGACCGGTGACTGGTTTGCCGCCGATCGTGATCGTGCCGCTGCTTGGACGTTCAAAACCGGCGAGCAAACGAATGAGCGTGCTCTTGCCGCAGCCCGACGGGCCAATCATCACCGTCAGCTTGCCGCTTTCGATGGTGAAACTGCAGTTTTGGACGACCTGCTTGTTAAATTCGCCGGCACCGTACGACTTGCTGACATTGGTAACGGCTATGCCTGTTCCCGTTCCCGTGAGCGGAACCGAGCCGAGCGGTGAAGTTGAGGGCATATGTTGCGGCATTTGCTGCCTATACATCTTAGATCAATTTTCGTTCAGCCACGGCGTCATCCAATTTCCGATCTTGCGCAGCACCGCGCTTGAAACGTAACCGGCGATGCCGATGCTGATCATTCCGGCAACGATCTGCGTATAGGAGCCGCCAACATAAGAATTCCAAATGAAGAAGCCCAATCCGCCACCGGCCGCGCCGCCCATCGAGCCGGCGCTGCCACCGCCGGAAATCATCTCCGCCGCGACGACGACCGCCCAGGTAATGCCGACGCCGACTGTGGCGCCGACCACGATCGACGGCAGCGTACCGGGTAGGATGATGCGACGGAAAATGTCCCAGGTCGACGAACCCATCGAGCGCGCCGCTTGAAAATAACGCACATCGATGGCGCGTGCGCCGCCGATGACGTTGATGACGATCGTGAAGAACGCGCCGAGGAAGGTGACGAAGGCGATCGATAATTCCTGCGTGGGCCAGAAAATAATTGACGCCGGAACCCAGGCAAGCGGCGGTATCGGCCGCAAAACTTCGAACACCGGGAAAGTAATGCCGAAGAAGGTTCGACTGACCGCCATGGCCAAACCGAGCGGAATGCCGATCAGCATCGCCGCAAAGAAACCTTCGAAGACGCGCAGCGTGCTCAGAAACGTGCTGTTCCAGAAACTTGGCTCCTGAACGAGCCTGAACATGGCCTGCAGCACGGCGCTCGGCGCCGGCACCTGCGAGACCCAGGGAAAAGAAAATCCAAACCACGCATGTGAGCGCGAGCCGATTTCCCAGAAGATCAGGAAGGCCGCAATCGCGACAACACCGCGCCAGAAGTCGTCACCGGCGATAAACCCGGTGAGCTTTCCAGATATCGCCCGTACGGCCGCCACCATGCTCAACGCTCCTTCTCGCCGGCGACGAAGGCCTTGATCGCCTCCTCGTGCACGGCAGCCACGGTTTCCTCCATGAACTCGCGAAATCGTTTGGTCGTCAGAACGCTGTAATCTCGCGGATGCGGAATATCGATATCGAGGATCTTCTTGGGCCAGCACGGCCGCGTGGTCATGATCACCACTTTGTGGCCGAGAAAAATTGCTTCTTCGAGATCATGCGTAATGAAAAAGATGGAAACGCGATTCTTATAGAAGACCTCGAGCAGCGCCTCATGCATAACCGACTTCGTCAGCGAGTCGAGCGCGCGATAGGGCTCGTCCAACAGCAAAATCTTCGGATTGTTCATAAGCGCACGGACGATTTCGACCCGGCGCCGCACGCCTGAGGAGATTTCGCCCGGATAATTATGGTCGATGCCGCGCAAGCCCGCGTCGGCCATCATGGCGCGCGCCTTGTCGTAGGCCTCCGCGCGCGTCATCACGCCCTGCATGATCGGGCCAAAGGTTATGTTCTCGATGTTGGTCTTCCACGGAAACAGCGCGCCATTCTGAAATACCACGATCCGGTCGGGGCCTGGCTGCGCCTTGAGCTTGCCCGGCCCGCACAACATCTCGTCGTCAAGATAGATGCTGCCGGATGTAATGCTATGGAAGCCGGCAATGGCATTGAGCAGCGTTGTCTTGCCGCAGCCGGAAGGTCCGACGCATACCGTGATTTCGCCTGGCGGCACGTCGAATGTGCAGTGATCTACGGCGAGGATGCCGGTATCCGCAGCACCATAAATCTTGACAACGTCGTTGATGCGAATGCCGCCTTGGCGCACCGGCTGCGCGACCGCCGAACGGCTCTGCCTCACCGCCGGCTCGACGCTCACCGATCGCCTCCCAGCGCAAGCTCGCGAGTGCGCCATTGCATCAAGTAATCGCCCACCACGCGAACGGCGGCGCTTGTGACATAGCCAACCAGGCCCAAGGTCGCCATCCCGATAATGATCGTCGGATAGCGTACCATCGTGTAGGAGGTATTGATCACATAACCGAGGCCGTATTGTCCCGAGACCATCTCGCCGGCGACCAGAGAGAACCAGGCGACACCCACCGAGATTTGCAGGCCAGTGAAGATGAACGGCATGGCGCCGGGCACGATCACGTGCCGGAACACCTGCCAGCGGGTCGCGCCCAGGCAATTGGCCGCGCGGACATAGGACACGTCGATCGATTCGACGCCGAGCATCGTGTTCAGCGCAGTCGCATAGAACGACGCGAGAAATGTCAAGAAGATGACCGGCGTCTCCGATCCCTTGAACATCACGATCGCTAATGGCACCCAGGCGAGTGGCGGCACAGGACGCAGAAACTCAAAAACTGGAAAGACGAATTGCTTGAACCGTTC
>DASZCJ010000490.1:0-1573 GCA_035943155.1 Xanthobacteraceae bacterium
CTATAATACGCAACTAAGAGGCCATGACCCAGACGAAAGCCAGCTCCACCGGCACATCGGGCGCCTGGGCCGAGCCCAGGCCGACCGCGCTTTTGGTGCTGGCCGACGGAACCGTAATCGAGGGCTTCGGGTTCGGTGCGACCGGTCATGCGGTCGGCGAGGTCTGCTTCAACACCGCCATGACGGGTTACGAGGAAATCCTCACCGACCCGTCCTATGCAGGGCAGATCATCACCTTCACCTTCCCGCATATCGGCAATGTCGGCACCAACGAAGAGGATATCGAAACCGTCAACATGGCGGCGACACCCGGAGCGCGCGGGGTCATTTTGCACAGCGCGATCACCTCGCCGTCGAACTATCGCTCAACCAAAAATCTCAGTGACTGGCTCAAGGCGCGCGGCATTGTCGGGCTGGCCGGCATCGATACGCGCGCCCTGACGTCGCTGATCCGCGTCAACGGCATGCCGAACGCCGTGATCGCGCACGCGCCCAATGGCAAATTCGATCTCGCCGCGCTCAAGAAGGAAGCGGGGGAATGGCCCGGCCTGGTCGGCATGGACCTTGTGCCGATGGTGACGAGCGGACAGCGCTTTACCTGGGATGAAACGCCATGGGCCTGGGGCAAAGGTTTTGCCCGGCAGACCGGTCCGGAATTCCATGTTGTTGCCGTCGACTACGGCATCAAGCGCAACATTCTTCGGCTGCTCGCCGGCTCCGGCTGCAAGGTCACGGTCGTGCCGGCAAAAACCCCGGCCGAAGACATCATGGCGCTCAAGCCCGATGGCGTGTTCCTGTCGAACGGCCCCGGCGATCCGGCGGCTACCGGCGAATACGCGGTTCCGGTCATCAGGAAGCTGATCGACTCAGGCGTGCCGACTTTCGGCATCTGCCTCGGCCACCAGATGCTCGGCATCGCCGTCGGTGGCAAGACCATGAAGATGCATCAAGGGCATCACGGTGCCAATCATCCGGTGAAGGATCTCACGACCGGCAAGGTCGAGATCACCTCGATGAACCATGGCTTCGCGGTCGACAAGGAAACGCTGCCGAAGAATGTCGAGCAGACGCATGTGTCACTGTTTGACGGGTCCAATTGCGGCATCGCGCTCAAGGACAAGCCCGTGTTTTCGGTGCAGTACCATCCCGAGGCCTCGCCGGGCCCGCGCGACAGCCATTATCTGTTCGCCCGCTTTGTCGAGATGATGCGACAGGCCAAAGAAGCTGCGAAGCGCAAGATTGCGTAATTGACCGTCATTCCGGGACGCGCCCGGCGATGACAGTCCCGGGTATGCGACTTACGGAACCGATCCACGCGGGCTGCAGTTTCTCATTCTCCATGCCCAACGCACCTCTCACCTTCCTGTTCAAGGACGACGGCACGGTGCCGAACAACCCGGCGCTGCCGGTGCTTGTTTACAAGGGCGCAGCCGCCATCGAAGGCAAGCGCAGCCCGGAAGGCGCAATTGAAAAGCAGTTCGCCGCAAACGGCTGGGGCCACGGCCAGTGGCGCAATGGCATCTATCCCTTCGTGCACTACCATTCCATGATTCATGAAGCGCTTGGCATCGCC
>DASZCJ010000491.1:0-2049 GCA_035943155.1 Xanthobacteraceae bacterium
AAAGCGGGTGCCTGAAAGCTTTTTTCCTTGCTTTGCACTGTGGCAAAAGGGAAGATTTGCATCCAGGGGAGCAAAAGAATGCGTTGGGGGCGTCGCAGAGGGTCGACGCGGGCGCACGAGTGGCGATACCGGTCGCTCGCCACGGTGATCCTGATTGGGTCGGTGGCAACGGCCCTCCTTGGCGCACCCGTCAGGGCACATGATGCCATCAATTCTGACGATCCAATCGCGCAGTTGCGCGATTACGCACAACGGGTCGCCACCCAGACCGAAACCACGGCCCCCCAGCAAGTCAATCTCACATCCGCAGGATCAGCCGATACCAAAGTAGGTACCGACCCTCTCGTTAGCCTGCGCGCCTTCGCGCAACGAATTCACAACAACCCCCCGCAGTCGTCCGGCGAGCCGATAAGGCTTGCCGAAGCCGACAATGCTTTTGATGCTCTGCGGGATTTTCTGCAAAAGCACAACGGCTCTGCGCCGCCTGAGCAACCGAATGCGCCAGCTCGGCCGCCAATTGTAGCGCCGAAAGCGCCAATTGCTGAGCCGCCGCTGATCGTGGCGAATAATGTCGGATCAAATGTCTGCCTCGGCTGCCATGCGGCCCAGGCTGATACGTTCGGCTACACGCTCATGGGCCGGCTGCAGAAGCAGGGCAAGTTGCAATGCGAAACCTGCCACGGCCCCGGCTCAGCGCATGTGCGCTCCGTCGGCTGCGCGGCGTGTCATGGCGATGGTGGTATTACCACCCGGCCCGGAATTCCGAGCCTCGTCGGACTGGATGCGCAATACCTCGTCACGGCGATGAAGGAGTACGTTTCCGGCAAGCGCAAACACGCCATGATGAAGGCCCTGCTTACCGGCCTGGGTGACGCGGAGCTCAATAACATTGCTTCTTATTACGCGCGGCAGCCGGCGGCGCGTGCAGAGACACCGTTGGTCGGCAAGCCATCGCAGTCCGGCACCGCCGCATGTGCAGCATGTCATGGCGAAAACGGTATTGCCGTAAGTCCCGCTTTTCCAAATCTCGCCGGCCAAGACTCGCAATATCTTGCTGACGCGATGCGGGCCTACAAGATCGGGGCGCGCAACAAGGTCGTGGCCTGCGCAGCCTGTCATGGCGATCGCGGCATCAGCCGGACGCCGGGGACACCGAGCCTTGTCGGACTCGAGACCCAGTATCTGGTCGCGGCCATGAAGGCTTACGCGTCGGGCCAACGCAAGAACGCCGTTATGAAGGCCCTCCTCAGCGGCGTTGGCGAAGCCGAACTCAACAACATGGCGATCTATTACGCGCAGCAAACCCCGTCGCGCGCGCCGACACCTTCTGTTGGCGATGCCGCGGCCGGAAAGAGCGCGGGTGCCGTATGCGTCGGCTGCCATGTGGCGCAAGGCGCCAGTCCCAATCCGGCCTGGCCGAACCTCGCCGGCCAGGACGCCAAATATATCGCCGATGCCACCGAGGCCTACAAGGACGGATCGCGTAGCGACGAAACTATGAAGGCCATCGTCGCTTCGCTTGACCGGCAGACGATTAATAATATCGCCGCTTATTACGCAAGCCTCGCACCCGAGCAGCCCGCCAGCGGCAAGAATACGGCTACGAAGGCTGCGCCGAGCATATCGGCCAATAAGGTTTTCGTCTCGCTCGACCAGCGCGCGATTGACAACGTGGCGAGTTATTATGCGAGCCTCACGCCGGCGCAGCCTGAAACGAAAAACGCGCCGGCGAGGCCAATTCCCGCTTTCGTCCGGGCATCAGCGCCCGTTGGTGGCCTCAGCGTGGGCGGAATCATTTCGTTCCGGGCCAACGATCCGGGCAGAACCGTAGAACAGAACAACGCGATCTGTCTGAACTGCCACGAGCGCGGCGAGAGAACCTACTGGCAAGGCAGCGTGCATGAGGAGCGTGGTATAGCCTGCAGCAATTGCCACACGGTCATGGCGAACGTGTCGGCGCGCTTCGCCCTGAAAACGCCGTTCCAGCCCGACACCTGTTTCCAGTGCCACAAGGATCTGCGTGCCAAGATTCTGAGGTCGGCACACATG
>DASZCJ010000492.1:0-5572 GCA_035943155.1 Xanthobacteraceae bacterium
CGCACGCGGTCTTTGGGCGCAAGCGCCGTGACATCTTCGCCACCGAGCAGAATCTGACCGGCATCGGGGCGAAGCATACCGGTCATCAGATTGATCAACGTGGTCTTGCCGGCCCCGTTCGGGCCAATCAGTGCATAGCGCGCGCCTGGCGGCAGCGTCAGATCGACATCGGCGGCGACAACGAGCGATCCGAATCGTTTGTTGATACCGCGAGCGGCCAGCGCACTCTCGCTCACGATGCCGCCTTTGCCCGCCGCGTCAGCAGCGCAAGACCGCCAAGCAGCCCATTCGGCAAGATGACGACCACCGCGATTAGAAGCAGCCCGATCCAAAAATACCAATATTGCGGATTAAGCCCGGAAAACTGGTCGCGCGCGACCATATAGACGATGGCGCCGAGAAGTCCGCCATAAAGCCGACCGGTGCCGCCGAGAATGAGCATGACCAGCACATCCGCCGACCGCTGGAAGCCCAAGGCTTCGAGCGAGACCGTCTCGGTGCTCTGTGCCAGGATGGCGCCCGCTATTCCAGCGATCATGGCGGCGATCGTGTAGATGGTGCGGATATGCGAATGCGTGGATGCGCCGATCGCGCGCATCCGCTGGCTGTTATCGCGGATGCCGCGCAGCGCCAGGCCAAAGGGCGAATGCACGAGCCGCCGCGCACCGAGAAATACGACAAATAAAGCCGCGAGCGCATAGCCATAAGCGGTATAGCCGTAAAGGTCGAAATGGAATCGGCCGGCGATCGGCCAGGTGCGAATGCCCTGCAATCCATCGAAGCCGCCGGTGAGCCAGCTCGCGCTATTGGCCGCTTCCTGCAACAACAGGCCGATGCCAAGCGTGATCATGATCAGCGGCAGATGGCGGAAGCGGGCGACGATGAAGCTTGTCAGATAACCAAATACGCCAGCAGCGAGCGCGGCGATCAAAAGGCCGGTGAGCGGTTCGCCCCAGCCCCATTTCGAAATAAGCCCCGCGGTATAAGCGCCGATGCCGAAATACGCGGCGTGGCCCAGTGAAACAATTCCGGCAAAGCCGAGGATGAGATCGAGCGAAAGCACGAACAGCGCGGCAATGGCGACTTGGCTCGCCAGCAGGAGATAATCGGGCGTGACTGCGAACGGCAGCAAGGTGGCGAGCCAGAAGGCGATCTCGCTCCAGCGCCATCGCATCTGCGCCTGCAGATAATCGTGCGGTCCGGCAATCGTCGCGCTGGTCACGCTAGATCCACATGAGCTTTCGTTGACTCGTCATTTGCTTCAGCTTTTTGTTTGAGCATGATCTTATGCGACCTGCCTTCGCCCGCCGAAGCATCGAACGAATCGGCAAGCCGGTACCTGGGCTTCGCGCAGGCGGGAAACCAGTCACCACTTTTCGGGATCATGCTGTCGCTTTTTTGTTTGAGCATGATCTTATCCAAAAACCGGTCCCCACTTTTCGGGATCATGCTCTAGCGCCTCCCGAAAATGCCGGCCGGGCGCAGTATGATCAGCACGGTCATGACCAGATAAATCAGGATCGAGCCGGTTGCCGGCACGTAATATTTTCCGGCGATGTCGCTCACCCCGAGCAGTATGGCACCGGCAAGCGAGCCGCCGATCGAACCGAGACCGCCAACCGACACGACGATCAAAACGTAGATCAGGTAGGTGAAGGCAAAAGACGGGTCGAGGCCAACCAAGTCGATCGCGAGCGCGCCGCCAAGTCCGGCAAGCCCGCTGCCGAGCGCAAAGGTGATGGCGAACAGCGTGTCGACATCGATGCCGAGGCCGCGCGCCATCCGTTGATTGTTGACGGCGGCGCGGACCTGCGCGCCGAACCGCGTCATTTCCAACGCGGCGACGAGGACCAAGGTGATCGCGAGCGCGGTGGCGACGAGGAACAAACGATAGACGGCGAAATTCAGGCCGCCGAATACAATCGAGCCGCGCAGGAATGCCGGCAGGGCAACCGGCTGCTGATCGGTGCCGTAGATATAGGCTGCGGCGGCAATCGAGACGAAGACGATGCCGATCGTCAACAGGCACTGTTCGAGGTCGCTGGCATTATAAAAGCGGCGAAACAGCGCGCGCTCGAGGAGCACGCTCGCCGCGGCCCCGGCGACGAAGGCAGCGGGCAGCGTCGCAAAAAACGGCCAGCCGAGCATGTTCATCAGCGTAACTGTGACGTAACCGCCCAGCATGGCAAAGCTGCAATGCGCCAGGTTGACGAAATTCATCATCCCGAGCGTCACCGACAGCCCGACGGACAGCAGAAATAACAGCATTCCATAAGCGATGCCGTCGAAGAGCACGCCGAATATCGGGGGCATCGGCTGCGGCCCGCGCCGTTTCTAATGCCGTGGCATTATCGAGACGCGCTCGCGATCAGTGCGTCATGTGGCCGGGATCTTTGACGTTCGGCAGCTTGTCGATCTCGACGTTGCGCAAATCGCCGCCGACTTTTTCGACCCTGTCGATATGAACGGTTTGGACGACATCACGCGTTTCCGGGTCAATGGACATCGGCCCGCGCGGGCTCTCCCAGGCCATGCCCTTGGCGGCCGCGATCAGCGAATCGCCATCGGCCTTGCCGCCAGTCTTCTGCAGCGCCGCGTAGATGAGATGCATGCCGTCATAGCCGCCGACCGCAAAGAAGTCCGGATTGCGATGGAATTCGTCGTTGTACGCCTTCACAAAAGCTTTGTTCATCGGCGAATTAAGATTGTAGTCGTAATTCGCCACCGTGATGATACCGAGCGCCGAGTCGCCCATACTTTTCAGCGCAGTTTCGGCGGCAAGCGCATCCTGGCCTAAAATCTTGGTCTTTGAGGCGTCGATTCCGCGCTCCGCCAGCGCCTTGCCGATCGCCGCCGGCTGTGCGCCGCCCGGCACCCAGATATAGATCGCGTCCGGGTTGGAGTCCTTGGCACGCTGCACGAAGGCGGAGAAATCCGGATTGGCGACCGGAAAACGCACCGAGCCGACGGTCTCACCGCCGCCATCCTTGAACCCTTTCTGGAACCAGGTTTCGGCATCGATTCCGGGGCCGTAGTCGGAAACCATCGTGTAGATTTTCTTGATGCCGTTTTTTGCCGCCCATACGCCGAGCGTATGATTGAGCTGCGGCGTCGTCACCGAGGTGCGCGCGATGTAGGGCGACTTGGTGGTGATGATCGAGGTCGCAGCATTCATAACCACCATGAACTTCTTGGCTTCGGCCGAAACGTCGGCCGCGGCGAGCGCATTGGGCGTCAGAACGAAGCCGCCAAGGAGGTCGGCATGGTCGCGCACGATCACCTCTTGCGACAGCCGCTTGGCGACGTCGGGGGCGATGCCGCCGGTGTCTTTGCGGATGAGCTCGATCTTGGCGCGTCCGGCGCTATCGCCATGCTGCTTCATGTAAAGCTTGATGGCGTTGTCCATCTGCGTCGCGGTATCGGCGAACTGACCGGAATAGGGCATGATCAAGCCGACTTTCACTGTCTCTTGGGCACCTGCGGCGGCAGCACCAACGAGCAGCGTCAAGGCACAGCCAGCCACGCCGCAAAGCAAACGTTGCATGTTTACCCTCCCGGTTTTTGTAATGCGCAAGCCTGTTTCGAAGCCTATCCTGGTTCAGGTCGGGTGCGAGTGCAACGGTCGTTGCGGGCGCGTATTCTTCAGATGAGCCGATGGGCGGCGGTGTGGGCCGCAGCCCCCTATTGGTTGGAGCCAGAGCATGCACCGGCGGCAAGGGCGCGCGGACACTGTCGATGAGGACGAGGTAGCGCGATTTACGCGGCTGTCCGGCCAGTGGTGGGATGCGCATGGGCCGATGGCGGCTTTGCACAAATTCAATCCGGTGCGGCTAGCCTATATCCGTGACCGCGCCGCGGCGCATTTTCGCCGCGACCCCAACCGCCTCGATAGCCTGGCCGGGCTTCGCATCCTCGATATCGGCTGTGGCGGCGGCATCTTGGCCGAGCCGCTGGCGCGGCTTGGCGCGCTCGTCGTCGGCATAGACCCGTCGGAGAGCAACATCGCCGTGGCGCGCCGCCATGCCGAGCAATCGCAGCTTACGATCGATTATCGCGGTATGAGCGCCGAGGCCTTGGCGGCGGCCGCTGAAACATTCGACGTGGTTCTTGCCATGGAAGTGGTCGAGCACGTGACCGATCTCGGCTTGTTCATCGAGACCGCCGCTTCGATGGTGAAACCCGGCGGGATTTTGTTTATTGCTACGCTCAATCGCACGATCAAAAGCTTTGCGCTGGCAATTGTCGGCGCCGAATATATTTTGCGCTGGCTGCCCCGCGGCACGCATCAGTGGGAGAAGTTTGTCACACCCAACGAACTTGAAATCGCGATCGAGCAAAGCGGCTTGCACATCCATGCCGAAACCGGGGTGATCTATAATCTTTTCGCCGACCGCTGGCAGCTCTCAAGCGATGTGGACGTCAATTACATGGTAGTTGCGGAGAAAGCGGCGTGACCGCAACGCCCTGGCTCTGGGCCATCTTTACCGTCGCCGCCGCATTCGCCCAGACCATCCGCAATGCCATGCAGCGCGAATTGACCGCGAGTCTCGGGACCGTCGGCGCGACGCAGGTTCGCTTTCTATTCGGCTTTCCCTTCGCGCTGATCTTCTTCGCCGTGTTGCTGCTGGTGAGTGGAACGCCGGTGCCGCGACCGGGACTTAATTTCTGGCCCTGGGTTGCCGCCGGCGCGTTCATCCAGATCGCCGCCACGGCCTTGATGCTCGCCGCCATGGGAGAACGCTCGTTCGTCGTCACCATCGCCTATACCAAGACCGAACCGATCCAAGTCGCGCTGTTCGGCTTCATCGTTCTTGGCGATGCGGTGACACCGTCGATGTTTGCTGCGATCGTGGCGGCGACGCTCGGCGTGATTGTCATGTCGATCAAGCCCGGCGGCATGGTGGGAGGGATAAGACCGACATTGCTCGGCCTCGCCTCCGGTGGAGCGCTGGCGCTTGCCGTGATTGGATTTCGCGGCGCAATCTTAAGCCTCGGCTTGGCCGATTACGTCATGGCGGCGACGTTTACGCTCGTGGTCGGGCTTGCCATCCAGTCTGCCGCGCTGTCGCTTTATCTGTCGCTGCGGCGGCCGACTGTGATGTTCGCGCTGTTGCGCGCGTGGAAACCGTCGCTGTTCGCCGGCTTTATGGGCGCGCTCGCCTCGCAATTCTGGTTTCTCGCTTTCGCGCTTGCGACCGCGGCCAGCGTGCGCACGCTCGCGCTGGTGGAGGTGCTGTTCGCCCAATTGGTTGCGCGCTACGGCTTCGGTCAACGCACCAGCGCGCGCGAGGCGATCGGCATGGCGCTGGTGGTGGCCGGCGTGGCGCTTCTGCTGTTGGCTTATTGAAAAGCTTGCCGTCGGTTCTTGCCGTCAGTTCTTGTCGTCCGGCAGGATCGGCAAGGGATGAAACTCGATGCCCTCTTCGTGCAACTCTTTTGCTTCTGCCGGCGATGCTTCGCCGTAGATCGAGCGATGCTCGGTCTCGCCATAATGGATCTTGCGCGCCTCTTCGGGGAAGCGTGGCCCGACATAGCTCGCGTTTTTGGTAATGTGATCGCGAAGTTCTTTGAG
>DASZCJ010000493.1:0-2677 GCA_035943155.1 Xanthobacteraceae bacterium
GGCATGCTGCTGACACGCCGACTTGAGCGCGCGAGATTGCGGCCCTTGGGATTTGTCGCCAATGAATATGCGCTCGCAGTTTGGGGGCTGGGCGACGTCGCATTGCGAATATCGCGTGGCGATCTTTCGCTTGCCGCGCTATTCGACGAAGACATGCTCGGCGACGATTTGGAAGCGTGGCTCGCCGAATCGGCGTTGATGAAGCGGACCTTTCGCAACTGCGCGATCATCGCCGGCTTGATCGAACGCCGCTTTCCCGGCGAGGAGAAGTCGCGGCGTCAGCTGACGATTTCGACCGACCTCGTCTATGACGTGCTGCGCAGCCATCAGCCCGATCACGTTCTTTTGCGCGCCGCGCGCGCCGATGCCGCGGCCGGCCTCCTCGACGTGCGCCGGCTTGGCGAAATGCTCTCGCGCATCAAAGGCCGAATCGTGCATAAAGCACTCGATCATGTTTCTCCGCTTGCGGTTCCGGTCATGCTGGAAATCGGCCGCGAGCAGATCTATGGCGAGGCCGCCGATGCGCTCCTTGCCGAGACCGAGGCGGAGCTGGTGAAAGAGGCCATGCAGTGAGAGTAATACGGTGAGGGTCGCTCGTTCAGCCGCACATTCATCCGCCGGCGTGCATCCATTTACTGATGCGGCGCCGGTGCGCGCACGCGCCGCGCATGAAGTTACGATCGCCGGCACGGCGCTGGTCGCCGATCCGGCCGGCGCGCTCTATTGGCCCGATGAACGGCTGCTCGCGGTTGCCGATCTGCATCTTGAAAAAGGATCGTCATTCGCCGCGCGCGGCGTGCTGCTGCCGCCCTACGATACCACTGCGACTTTGGCGCGCTTGGCAAAGCTCATCGAACGCTACAGCCCCGCGCGCGTGGTCGCGCTGGGCGACAGTTTTCACGACGGCGGCGGTCCGGCACGGATGCCACAGGCTGCGCGCGCGGCGCTTGATGCCTTGCAACACGGCCGCGATTGGCTCTGGCTCGCCGGCAATCACGATCCCGATCCGCCCCGCGGTCTCGGCGGCAGTGTGGCAGAGGAACTGGCGATCGGCGCTTTGACATTTCGTCACGAACCGTCACAGCAAGCAATCGACGGCGAGATCTCCGGCCACCTGCATCCGATGGCGCGCGTCGCCCAGCGCGGCCGCGGTATTGCGCGCCGTTGCTTCGCTGCAAACGGCAAGCGCCTGGTGATGCCGGCGTTCGGCGCTTACGCGGGCGGACTCAATATACGCGACCGCGCCTTTGTCACATTATTCGGTGCGCTGTCCTTCACCGCGCACCTGCTCGGCGCCGGACGGCTTTATGCCATTCCCGCGGCGCGCTGCCTGTCAGATTGAGATTTAGTTCGTCTTGGAATCCGTCTTGGAATCCGGCGCGACGAGCCTGGCGCTGGCCGCGGGCGGCTTGGCGCGCGCCGGTTGGGTCGCGGCGTCCCATCCGCCCGGCGGCGTCTTGACCCGCATCGCATCGTCCGGCTGCGGCTCAGGCTTCCAATTTTTCACCACAGACTCTGCCACTGCCAGCGTTTGCTCGTTGAGTTCCACGGCAATCTCATCGCGCTTTCTGGCCGCTTCGAGATCGCCTTGCCTCGCCGCGAGCGCAAACCACTTGTAGGCTTCGGCATAATTCTGCTGCTCGCCGGTGCCGCGCGCATACAAAATGGCGAGATTGTACTGGCTGTCGGTGATGCCGCGATCGGCGGCCTTGCGGAACCAAAGCGCTGCGGTGCGATAATCGCTGCGGCCATTGATGCCTTCGGCATAGAGCACGGCGAGATTATGCATGGCCTTGCCGTTGCCCTTCGCGGCAGCGGCGAGATAGAGATCGCGCGCGGTCGCGAGATCCTTTTTCACGCCGATACCTTTTTCATAATAACCGCCGAGCCGGAATTGCGCCGGCGCCAGTCCCTGCTTGGCCGCGAGTTCAAGCCAGTGCGCCGCCTGTCGCTCATTCGGCGCAACGCCGCGGCCCTCGGCGAAGCGAATGGCAATTTCGAACTCTGCCGCCGTATCGCCAGCCATCGCGGCAGTACGCAAGGTAGGACCGCCGATGGTCGTTGGTAGGATGTCTACCGCGGCCTCGCTGCTTGAAGCGTTCGGTATCGGGGGATTCGTCGGAGCAACCGCGATCGGCGGCAGCGGCGCTGTCGAGATCGTTGCCGCGCGCGGCAGCGAACCAGTCGGCTCGGTGTGCGGTGATGAGCGCTGTTCCGGCGCAACTGGCGCCGGGGTCAACGGCGGCGGAGCCGGCGCTGCTGGAGGCGGCGCAGCGGCCGATGCGTCGGGCGCAGAATTCCGGAACTCGTTGGATTTGTCGCTGGCGCCTGCATCGGAGGCGCCAGGAACCGGCGTCACCGGCGGTGCGGGTTCGGTTGGGACGGCCGGCGATGGTCCTGGCGCGAGCCCGCTGCGCGGCGATGCAGGCGCAGGCACTGCGGCGGCCGGCAATTGAGCGCGCGGCGGCGCTGCGCCTGAATTGTTTTGGGGCAGAACGGGCGGTGGCGATGCGTGCTGCAATGGCGCCGGCGTTTCCGCGTCCGGCCGCGGATCTTCAAAGATATGCAGCGCGATTTGCAGACAGCCGACGGTGACAATCACAATGCCCGCCGCGACCAAAAGCTTGCGCAGACGGGACGGCCGGTTCTCCTGCGCTTCGCGCATACCACATTGGTG
>DASZCJ010000494.1:0-1532 GCA_035943155.1 Xanthobacteraceae bacterium
ATCTTGACGTAATTGCCAGTGGCATTCTCCGCTGGCAGAAGGCTAAAAGCCGTACCGCTGCCGGATTGCACGCTGTCGAGGTGACCTTTGAAGGTCTTGCCCGGAAAAGCATCGATCGTGATGTCGACCGGTTGGCCGGGGCGCATCAAATTGAGCTGCGTTTCCTTGAAATTGGCAGTCACCCAAACCTCGCGCGGCACGAACATCATCAGCGCCTGGCCGACTGCGGCATAGGCGCCCTTGGCAGCGGTCAGCTTGGTCACGCGGCCGGACACCGGCGCTGTGATTATCGTGCGCGAAAGATTGGCTTGAGCTTGCTCCAGCGTGGCGCGCGCCTGTGCGACTTGACCATAAGCGAGATCGCGCTGCGCTTGCAGCACGCCAATCTGCTTCTCGGTCGCGACCGCATTGGCTTGCGCCGCCGCCAAGCCGGCCTCGCTTTGCTGAAGGTTGGACGAGGTTTGTTGCGCCTGCTGGATCGTAGCCGAGCCCTTGTTCGCTAGCTGCTGATAGCGCTCGAATTCCTGACGGGCGAAAGTCAGTGCCGCCTGCGCCTGAGTGACCTGCTTGTTGGCCTGGTCGACTTTCGCCTGCTGCGCGGCAATCTGGGCGGTAAGATTCTCGACGCTGGACTGCGCTTGATTGACTTGCGCCTGCGCCTGATCGCGTTGCGCGACATAATCGCGGTCGTCGAGACGCACCAGTTCGGCCCCGGCATCGACCGCCTGGTTGTCCGTGACCGGAACACCGACGATCGCAGCGCCGACCTGGGCGCTGATCTGCGCGGTGCGGGTATCGATGAAGGCGTCGTCGGTCGATTCATAATTTCTTGCATGCAGCCACCAGGCGACAAGCAAGGCGACGAGAATGATGCTGCCGATGACGATCAAGGGTGCGAGGGCGCGGCGCTTGCGGAAATGGTCTCGCCACGACTTTTTGTCCCGCATTTGATCGAACGCCGCTGTCGCCGCACGGGGCGAAGAATCAAGGCGCTCGGAATCGGGACGGCGCTCGTTGTGGACGCGTTGATCCATTATCGAGGTTAAACGTTTGACGGGCCATATAGGTTGCGGTGCGGTAGGCAATGCCGCACCGGATCGGCAGTTGTGTGTTTAGCGGGGAATAAACCGCGAGGCCAGTCAGGAGGCGCTGGACGGTCGCCGCAACGCGCCTGCGATCTTTTGGACGAATTCGTCCAGCTCTTCGCCTGCAAGATCGCTGACCGCCCACAGATCGAGTCCGCCTTGCGACCAATGCCGAATATTATAGCCCTGCATGCTCTCGGACGCGGTCCGGGCTTGTCTGGCGCCCAAATGCTGGGCGACGAACAAATTGATCACGTGTTTACGGCGCTGATAGACGATAGCGGCGACCGGCTCGCTATCGATATAATCGAGGCGGCCGCCGAGAAGCGTGAAGCTCTCCGCGGTTAGATCGACGACCGGCGGCGCCACATCGACCCGGCCGTTGAACCAGGGCTTGACGGTATGCTGGTCGCTGGTCGCCACGTCCATCAAATGGCCGGCCTGCAG
>DASZCJ010000495.1:0-6259 GCA_035943155.1 Xanthobacteraceae bacterium
GATCTCGTACGATCCGAAGCCAACCAGGCCGATCACACATGATGAGCTGATGCGTTTCGTGCAGACTGCTGACGAAATGAGTGAAAGCTCACTCGGTACCGCGGCGATGATTGCGTATTACTGGTTACAGCGTGGAGAAGACATTATAGGTAGGCTCAGCTGGAGCCACTACCGACCAGCTGAAGCTACTGACATTGCGCGCATCTTCCACCATAAGACTGGCAAACTCGTTGATATTCCACTTTACGACGAAGACGGCACAATACTTTGGCCGGAATTGATGGAGCGGCTTGATTTGGCTCCCAGGTACGGAACGCTGATCGTCACACGTGACCGAATTGACCGCCGCCGGAAAGTACATCTCCCATGGAAAGAGCACTATTTCCGTCATCGCGTCGCCGCGATCCGTGCCGCTGCAGGAATTGATTTCGAGGCCAAGTTTATGGGACTTCGCCACGGCGGCAGTACGGAGAGCGGCAACGCCGATCTAACAGATGCTCAGATTCGAGCCCTGAGCGGTCATAACACCGCTGCGATGACGGCCTTGTACACGAAAGAAACAATGCGCCAGCGTCGTGCAGGAGCACGTAAACGACTTGCAGAGAGAACGAAAGGAGGGGATTTGTCGAAATAAGCCGCTGACGTTTTGTCGAAATGACAATTCGGATGCGACTTAAGTGCTTGATTTATTGGTGGGCGCACAAGGACTCGAACCTTGGACCCGCTGATTAAGAGTCAGCTGCTCTACCAACTGAGCTATGCGCCCTAACCGGAGAACAGAGAGAGAGGTTAGGCACTTCCACCGTCGCTCGGCAATTGCGGTTGGATATAGCGCCGGCCCGCGTCCCGGACAAGGCCGGCGTTCGCTCAACTCGCCAGCATCGGCTGTCGCGGCAGCGCCGGATTGAGCGCATCGTGGATGACGCGCCCGAGCGTCGAGATTTGGTACGGCTTGCGCAGCACCGGAAATTCGGGATTGGCCTCGAACACCCTGGTATAGCCGGTGGTGAGCACCACCGGAATGTGCGGATAGCGTTCCGCCAGCATGTGCGCGAGCGCCAAGCCGTCGGCTTGGCCGGGCAACACCACGTCGCTGAACACAAGATCGACGTGATTGCCGGCGGCGAGGATATCGAGCGCGGCGGATGCCGTTTCCACTTCCATGGTGCGATAACCGAGCTGTTCTAACAGCGACACCGCGACCCGCCGCACATCGGCATTATCCTCCACGACCAGAATGGTTTGCCGGTCGAGCGCGGCATAGTCGCCGTCGTCCTGCGGTGACGGCGCCGCCAGCGCGGCATGGCTGCGCGGCAGATAGACGGTCACCTTGGTGCCGCGGCCGACTTCGCTGGTAATCGCCACGGTCCCATCCGAGCGGCGGGCGAAGCCGTAGACCTGCGACAGGCCGAGTCCGGTGCCCTTGTCGGGCGCCTTGGTGGTGAAGAACGGCTCGACCACGCGGGGGACCAGATCCGGCGGAATGCCGCTGCCGGTATCGGACACGCTGAGCGCAACGAAATCGCCGCTGATATCCTTCGGCAACTCGCCGGGACGGATGTGCACGTTTTCCGCGGCGATGGTGATGCGGCCGCCATCGGGCATCGCGTCGCGCGCATTGACCGCCAGATTGACCAAAGCGAGTTCAAGCTCCGATTTGTCGACGCAGACAGGCCAGGTCGACCGCGGAACGTCGATCTGAAATTGGATGTTGACGTGCATCGAGCCGGTGAGCACATCGCGGATGGCGTGAATGGCTTCCGCGGGATTGATCACCGTCGGGCTCAGCGGCAGCGTGCGCGAGAACGACAGTAATTGCCGGGTCAGGTTCTCGCCGCGCCCCGCGGCCATTTCGATGGCTTGCAGGGCGCGAATATCCTTGGCGTCCTTCAGGCGTTTCTTCAGGCTTTGCGCGTGGCCGCTGACGATCATGAGAAGGTTATTGAAGTCGTGGGCGATGCCGCCGGTCAATTGGCCGATGGCGTCCATCTTCTGCAAATGCGCGGTCTGCCGCTGCGCACGCTCGAGCGCCGCAGCGGCTTCCTTCTCCGCGGTCACATGGCGGCCGGCGACATAAAGCATGCCCTTGCTCGCGGTCATAGTCCATTGCAGCCAGCGCCACGATCCGTCCTTGTGGCGGAAACGGTTCTCCATGCGCACGGTGGTCGCGCCGTGGGCGAGTTGCGCGCGAGCGGCAATCGATGCCGGCGCGTCCTCAGGGTGGCGCAATTCGCTCACATGCATGGACTTGATCTCGTCCTCGCTCCATCCCAGGAGCCGCGTCCCGGCCGGATTGATGCTCAGGAAATAGCCTTCGAAATTCGACACCGCGAGCAGATCTTCCGAAACGTTCCAGATGCGATCGCGCTCCAGCGTGCGGCGTTCGACCTCCTCCTCGAGCTTTTCGCTGAGCATGCGCAGTTCGGCTTGAATGCTCAAGCGCGCTTGTTCGGCGCGCATGCGCTCGATGGCGAAGCCAAGCTGGCGCGCCAGCGTGAGCGCCAGCTCCATCTGTTCGGGGTCGAACTCCCTGGCCGTGTCGTAATAGACCATGAACTTGCCGACGAGCCGGCCTTCGGCCATCAGCGGAATGAAAGCGAGCGCGCCAAAGCCTTCCTGTTTCACGATTATCTTGAGCGGCTGGTCGAGTTCGGCGCGATCGACGTCGGTCATGCAGACCGGCTCGGGATTTTCATCTTGCAGCGTCCACGGCGAATGCCCGGTGGTGGCGCGGCGGTACCCCTCGGATAGGCCACGCCAGGCGACAAAGCGCATCACGCCATCGGTGTCGCAGCGCAGGATCGATGCCCGGCTGCAATGCATCGCATCGATAATGGCGTCCAATGCCGCTGCATAAATATCCTTGAGCGTCTCGGCGCGATAGAGCCGATTGGTGAAGCGATACAGCGCCGCCTGTTCGTCGGCGCGCCGAGCCATCACCCCTTCGGCCCGTTTGCGCTCGGTGACATCGCGCGCAATTTTCGAGGCGCCGATGATCGTGCCGTGCTCGTCCCGCATAGGCGAGACGGTTAGCGAAACGTCGACGATGCGGCCGTCTTTGCAGCGCCGGATAGTCTCATAGTGCTCGATGCGCTCGCCGCGCCGGATGCCCTGCAGGATTCGCGGTTCTTCGTCTCGCAGATGATCCGGAATGATTGTGGTGATTGACTTACCGATCATCTCTTCGGCGGAATATCCGAGCAGACGCCAGGCGGCCGGATTCCAGCTCACGACGACGCCGTCAAGATCCATGCTGATGATCGCGTCGTCCGAAGATTCAACGATGTTAGCCAACTGCCGGCGCGCCGCTTCGCCACTTCGTTGCTCGGTGATATCAAGCAACGAAGCGATCCATCCTCCGACTTTGCCGTCCGGATCGCGCTCGGGCCGATAGGCGATGGCGAGGCAACGCCGGCCGCTGTGCGGGAATTCCAGTTCACAGTGGAAATCGACCGGCTCGCCTTGCAAGACTATGTCGATATAAGGCTGCAGCGTTTTCAAGCCGTCGGCGCCGATGACCTCGTCAATGGTCTTGCCGATAAGCTCGTCACGGCCGCGACCGATGAGAAGGGCATAAGCTTCGCTGACGAACCGATAGCGCAGATCGCGGCTACAGCGCACCAGCATGAACGGGGTGCGGTTGATGACCGATTGCAGCTCCGCCTCGCTGGCGCGCAGCGCCTCTTCGGCGCGTTTAAGTTCGGTCAATTCCTGAAAGCTGCAGACCGCGCCATCGACGCGGCCTTCGGCGTCCTGCAACGGCGCCACATTCATTAAAACCGGGATTTGCGAACCGTCCGGCCGCTCGATGATTAGTTCCACGCCCCGCACCGGAACGCCGCTGCGCAATACAACCGCCACCGGGGTGGCGGCGAATGGCAGCGGCACGCCCTCGGGGGTGAAGCGGCGGAAATGGCCGTCGGAGAATTCGCGTGGATCGCCGAGCCGCAGCGCGCGGCCCCAAAGCTCGACCGCGCGCCGGTTGTAGCGCGCCAGCGTGCCGTCGCTCCGGCAAACGCAGAAGCCCGTCGGAATTGCATCCAACGCGCTTTGGTCAATATTGGTGAAGGCCGCGAAGCCCTGCTTCATCGAGGCAATCTCGGAGCCTTGACCGTGCATCTTTACGTCTTACTCCGCACCAGAACGTCTGGAACTTTTAAAAAGTTCCCCATATTTCAATCGTTTGCCGCCGTGAACCGGTTGAGGCGAGAAACCCAAACCAAGTATCACCGTAAGCTCCGTTGCGCCGAAGTTAAATCCTCACCGGCCCGCTGCGCTAGCGCAAACAGCGCGGCGCGGCGCACCTCGGTGCGGCAGGCGCCCGCGCCATATCGCCCGGTTACACTATTGTTCGAGCATGATCTTTTCCGACCTGCCTTCGCCCGCCGAAGCATCGAACGAAACGACTAACCGGTATCTGGCTTCGCGCAGGCGGGAAACCGGTTTCCACTTTTCGGGATCATGCTTTAGCGCCTGCAAGCCGCCGCGTCTGTGCGGCAGCGTGTTGCAGGCAAATTGCGCCAATTTTTCAGTCGATTCTTGCAATGCCAAACTGCGCCTGCGGCCGCTCAAGGCGCCGGCCCCCACTATTGACGCCCGATCGGCGCCGCGGGATGAAGACCGCATCGCCGCCTAGCAAGCGCATCGCCCAACAAGCACATCGCCCAACAAGTACATCGTCCCATAAGCAAATGGCCGAAGACGAAAAAAGCAAAGCGCCGCACAGCTTGGCCGATCATCTTTACGGCCGGGATATCGCGCATGTGCACGCCAGTGACGCCGACCACGATCATGATCACGACTTCGACGACGACGGGCCGGTGGAAGACAATCCATTGTGGCAGCAGGACAATGTTGCCTTAGCGACGGTCGGCATCGACATCGGCTCGGCGGGGACCCAAGTCATTTTCTCGCGGGTCCATTTGCGGCGTTTGGCGGAAGATTTGACCAGCCGTTATTACGTCGTCGCGCGCGAGACGCTGTTTCAATCGCCGGTGGCGCTGACGCCCTATTTGAACGAGCAGCGCATCGACGGCGCCAGGCTCGGCGCGATCATCGATGCCGCCTATAACGCGGCAGGTTTGGCGCCCGCTCAAATCGATACCGGCGTCGTCATCCTCACCGGCGAGGCGCTGCGGCGCGAGAACGCACAAGCCATCGCGGCAATCCTCTCGGAAAAGGGCGGTGAGTTCGTCACCGCCACGGCCGGCCATCACATGGAGGCAATGCTCGCCGCCTATGGCTCGGGCGCCGCCCAGGTTTCGAGCGACCAGTCAAAGCGCTTCCTCAACATCGATATCGGCGGCGGTACGACCAAGCTCGGCGTCGTTGAAAACGGCAAGGTCATTGCCACTGCGGCGATCCATATCGGCGGGCGCTTGCAGGTGGTCGAAAACGACAGGATTGTGCGGCTCGACCCGGCAGGCAAACACCACGCGGCGCGCGCCGGTTTCTCCTGGCAGCGCGGCGACGCGGTCGATGCCGCCGATCTACAGAAAGTCGCCGATGCCATGGCTGATGCGCTGGTCGCGGCTATGCTCGCACGGCCGCTGCCGGATGAGTTTGAACGGCTTTACCTGACCGATCCGATCGCCGATCTCGGACGCATCGATGGCGTGATGTTTTCCGGCGGCGTCGCCGAATACATCTACCAGCGCGAAGATCGCGACTTCGGCGATCTTGGCCGGCGGCTTGGCGGCGCCATTCGCGCGCGCATCGAGAATGGGAACTTGCCGTGGCCGGTGCTGCCGGCGGGCGAATGCATTCGCGCGACCGCGCTCGGCGCCTCGGAATACAGCGTGCAACTGTCCGGCAATACCAGCTACATCTCGGCGCCGAGCAAACTGTTGCCGCGGCGCAATCTGCAAGTGTTGCTGCCGCCTTTTATCTGCCGAGAAGCGATCGATCCCAACGAGCTGGCGCGCGCGATCCGCGATCATATGACCGCGTTCGATGTCGCCGATACCAAACACGACATCGCGCTCGCCTTGCGCTGGAGCGGGCTGCCGTCTTATCAGCGGCTCGCCGCTTTCGCCGAAGGCATCAAGCGCGGGCTCGCCGAGCGCATCGCCAAGAAGCTGCCGCTCTACATCATGCTGGACGGCGACGTAGCGCACACGCTCGGGCATCTCCTTCGCGACGAGCTTCACATCGAGAGCGATCTTCTCGTCATCGACGGCGTCGTGCTGTGGGATTTCGACTATATCGATCTCGGCCGCATCCGCATGCCGTCCTATACCGTGCCGGTCACGATCAAATC
>DASZCJ010000496.1:0-4608 GCA_035943155.1 Xanthobacteraceae bacterium
ATACTGTCGCTTTCCCGTCATAAGCTGTCCAGTACGACCCTGGCCTGGACGTCATGAAAGCCTTACATAGCAGCAAGATGTTGCAGTCCAAATCCCACAGAAACGGCGCCGTCACTGAAATCTACGGCGATAGCTGGTACGCCGCGACCATGGTGGATACGCCGCGGCGGCCGGCTTTGTACTCCGATCTCGACGTGGACGTGTGCGTTATCGGCGGGGGCCTCGCCGGCCTGACGACCGCACGCGAAGTGGCGCGCCGCGGCTGGTCGGTTGTTCTGCTCGAGGCAAGCCGCATTGCCGCAAATGCCTCGGGACGCAATACCGGCTTTGTTTTGCCTGGCTTCGGTGCCGACGCCGACAAGCTGATCGCACGCGTCGGCTTCGAGCGGACTAAAGGTCTGTGGACGCTGGCGCAGGCTGGCCTCGATTATGTCCGCGACACAATTGCCAGCGAGCAAGCTGCCAGTGTCGATCCCCAGGACGGCTGGCTTTACGTGTCGAAGAAAGACAATAGCGATGAGGTCGTGAATTACGTCGCGCTGCTCGGCGAATTAGGCTGCGAAATCGAGGGCTGGCCGACCGAGCGTGTTCGCTCGGTGTTGCGCAGCGAGCGCTATTTTTACGCGATCAATTATCTACGCGCGTTGGCCATCCATCCGCTTAATTACGCGCTTGCGCTCGCTGGCGCGGCCGAGCGCGAAGGCGCGCGAATATTTGAGAACACGCCAGCCTTGTCGATCGATCCGAGCGGCGTGCGCAAACGCATCGTCACGCCGGCGGCGCGGTTGCGCGCCAACCACGTGGTGCTGTGCGGCAACATCCAGCTCAAATCGCTGATGCCGCGGCTTGCGGCCACGATGGTACCCATGACGACCTACGTGATCACGACGGCGCGGCTCGGCGAGCGCCTGACCGAAGCGGTCGGTTACCGCGGCGGTGTAAGCGACAGCGACCTCGCCGATAACCACTACCGTATCGTCGGCGGCGATCGACTCATGTTGTCCGGCCGCGCCACCGCCTGGTCGCGCAATCCGCGCCGCTATATCGGGGCGCTGAAAGCCGACATCAAGAAAACCTATCCGCAGCTGGGCGATGTCGATGTCGATTACGCCTGGTCCGGCACCTTGGGAATTACCGTCCATCGCATGCCGCAGATCGGCGAACTTGGACCGGGCGTTTGGCTCGCCAGCGGTTTCGGCGGCCATGGACTGAACACGACGGCAATGGGCGGCAACCTCATTGCGCAGGCCATGGTCGAGGGCGATCAGACATGGCGTCAGTTCACGCCTTTCGAACTTGTCTGGGCCGGCGGCGTGTTCGGCCGCGCCGCGGCGCAGACCCGAGTCTGGGTCAAACGTTTGCGCGACGCGGTCGAAGAGCGCCGCGCCAGAGCGCGGGAGGCGGCGCATCGCCTAGCGCGCGAAGCCGCGTTGGTGCAGGCGGCGCAAGAAGAAGCACAGCAGCAAGAGTCGCAGCCGCTGCAAGATCCGCAATGGTCGGAACGGGGGCAAAGCGCGCAAGGGCCGAAGGCCGCTGCAACTGCCGACGATGAACCGCCGACCGCAGTCCAGGCGGAGGCTGCCCACGGCGATGCCGTTGTCGGCCAGCCCGAAACGGCCGAACCCTCCGGCGCTCTCGGTGAGGAGAGGGCGGCACCGCGGCGGCGGCGGCGGAAACGCGCGCAAACGACTGCGGAGCCGGCGGTGGAACATGATGCGGAAGCCTAACGGGGCAAACCGCAACCAATCCGCAACAGGTCTTTACTAAGTTTGCCGTCAATCGCCGTGCGGCTTCGTCCTCAAGCAGCGCTGCGGTATGATGGCGATCATCGCGACAAGGGCTGGGTTTCCGCGGAATGATAATGGGTTGGCGCTCAACGGCGTGGCGCTTAACGATATGGCGCAGCATGTGGCGGCTTGCTTTGACCGCCTTTTCTCTCATCGCGCCGGCAACTGCATTCGCCGCCGACCTGCCGGCACAGCCGTCGGCATCGCCGGTTGCTCCGGCGAATTACCTGCCGGCGGCGCCGGATTGGATCGTTACGATCGGCGGCGAGCTGCGCATCGGGCCGAAATGGGCGGGCGCGCCAGAGGATAAGTTCGGTCTTACCGGCGCCCCCCTCGTCAGCATTCGCAAGGTCGGAACGCCGCCGGAATATTTTGGCCCACGCGACAGTTTCGGATTCAGCATCCTCGATCTGGGTCAATTCAAGCTGGGCCCTGCGGCCAAGCTCGTGTGGCAGCGCAAAGCCTCCTATGACCAGGCGCTCAATGGCTTGGGCAACGTCGACTATGCGCTGCAAGCGGGCGCTTTTGCCGAATACTGGCCGGCGCAATGGTTGCGGCTGCGCGGTGAGGCGCGGCAGGGATTCGGCGGCGAAAAGGGCGTCACCGGCGATCTATTTCTCGATGCCATCGTTCCGGCCGGACAGTTCCGATTTTCTGTTGGACCGCGATTGACCTTGCAATCGGCGGCGGCAATCGGCCCGTATTTTGGCATCACGCCGGCGCAGTCTGCCGGCTCTATTATCGCCGGCCTGCCGGCACTGCCCGTCTATCACGCTGGCGGCGGCCTCTATTCGTACGGTGCCGGCACGCAGGCGGAATATTTCTTTAGTCCGCAATGGGCGGCGCATAGCTTTGTCGAATATGAGCGGTTGACCGGCTCGGCGGCCGATTCACCGTTGGTCATCCAGCGCGGTTCGCCCAATCAATTTACCTTCGGCCTCGGCGCCACGTACTCCTTCACCATGCATCCATTGTGGTGAGCTAGCCGGCGCCCGTGCTTTGCGCTAGCGGCCCTCGCGTCGCGTCATGAACGCCAGCCGCTCGAACAGGTGTACATCCTGTTCGTTCTTCAAGAGCGCGCCATGAAGTGGTGGAATCAGTCGCTTCGGATCGCGCTCGCGCAATGTTTCGACCGAAATGTCCTCGACCATTAAAAGTTTCAACCAATCGAGCAATTCCGAGGTCGAAGGTTTCTTTTTCAAGCCGGGCACTTCGCGGATTTCGTAGAACAGCTTTAACGCCTCGCCGACCAGGCGGTGCTTGATGCCCGGAAAATGTACCTCAACGATCGCGCGCATCGTGTCGGGATCCGGGAACCGGATATAATGGAAGAAGCAGCGGCGCAGGAACGCGTCCGGCAATTCCTTCTCGTTATTTGAGGTGATGATGACGATTGGGCGACGGCGGGCATGAATCGTTTCGCCGGTCTCGTAGACGAAGAATTCCATGCGATCGAGTTCCTGCAGAAGATCGTTTGGAAATTCGATATCGGCTTTGTCGATTTCGTCGATCAGCAGAACCGGCCGTTCCTCGCAGACGAAGGCATCCCAGAGCTTGCCGCGTTTGATGTAATTGCGAATATCCTTGACGCGGGCGTCGCCCAACTGGCTGTCGCGCAGGCGGGTAACAGCGTCGTATTCGTAAAGTCCCTGAAGCGCTTTCGTGGTCGATTTGATGTGCCACTCGATCAAAGGGGCGCCCAGCGCCTTGGCGATTTCCAGCGCCAGGACAGTCTTGCCGGTGCCCGGCTCCCCCTTGACCAGCAAAGGCCGCTCCAAGGCGATCGCGGCGTTGACCGCGATCTTTAAGTCATCGGTGGCGACGTAGCCGCTGGTGCCGTCAAAACGCATGAAACTTGTGCCTCCAGGAAGGCAAATTAAATCACGCCGGTGAAGTGCCCTACAAGGCAAAGCCAGCGCTGCCCGGCCGCGGCGCACCGCCAAATCGGGCTTTTCGCGCTGCACTACGATCTTGTTGTCACTGTCACCGAGCTTGTTTATAAGCCGCCGCGCAAGAGGGCGCTTCGCGAAGTGGGGTGCGGGAGTACACGCAGATGCAGTTGGCCAAAGGCAAAAACGGTCGGGTGGCGGATAGGCCCCATAAAAACGGCAAGAGCGACGGAATTGGCCTTGGCGCGGACGCCCGAATCTATCGGCCGAACGACAAAGAGCCGTTCATGAATGAGCGCCAGCGCGAGTATTTCCGGCAGAAGCTACTCGACTGGCGAGAGGATATCCTCAAGGAGGCTAAGGAGACACTGCAACGCCTCCAGGACGAAAGCCAGAATCACCCCGACCTCGCCGATCGGGCGTCCTCGGAAACTGACCGCGCCATCGAATTACGCGCCCGCGACCGCCAGCGGAAGCTGATTGCCAAGATCGATGCTGCGCTGCAGCGCATCGAGGACGGCACGTACGGCTATTGCGAGGAAACCGGCGAGCCGATCACGCTCAAACGCCTGGAAGCGCGGCCGATTGCGACGCTGTCGGTTGAGGCCCAGGAGCGCCACGAACGGCGCGAACGCGTTTACCGCGACGATTAAACGCGAAAATTAAGTAGACGCCTCGGGCGCCTCGCATCCGCGCGCCTTAGGCGGCGTTGACAGCTTGGCGCGCGCCTCTGACAATTTAGAATGCAAATCACCGCCGCCGTCGTGCGTGAACGCTCGGCTCCCTTCGTCATCGATAAATTGGAACTTTGCGATCCGCGTCCAGACGAAGTGATCGTCCGGGTGGTGGCGAGCGGCATGTGCCAGACCGATCTGCACGGCCGCGACGGCTATTTCGCTTCGCCCTATCCGGCGGTTTACGGTCATGAGGGC
>DASZCJ010000497.1:0-5369 GCA_035943155.1 Xanthobacteraceae bacterium
CGAGAGCACCAGCCGCCCATACGCTGAACACGCCTATGCCCGCGAATGGCGAGTCATTGCGCGCGCGGCAGGAATCCCAGATCGGGTGTGGAACATGGACGCTCGCGCGGGCGGGATTTCGGAAGCTGACGATGCTGGGGCCGATATAGACTCGATCCGCTCCGCAGCGGGCCACTCCCAAGCCGCAACGACTGCGCGCTATATACGCGGGACGATTGGGAAATCACGCAATGTAGCCAAACTGCGCCGAGCGCACCGCCGAAGCACGCAAAAACAAGACGTGAACGACTGATGGGGAACGCGATGAGGAACGTGAGGAACGTTAGATTAGTGGTAGCACGGCAATCGATTGCATTTGCACGTAAAATTGGAGCGGGCGAAGGGAATCGAACCCTCGACATACAGCTTGGGAAGCTGTCGTTCTACCACTGAACTACGCCCGCGCTTCGACCAACATAGCGAAGGCCGGCCGCGGCCAGCAAGGCGCAAGAAGAGCGGGGGCGGACGATCAGTCGCGGCCGAATTGCTTGCGCAACTCGGCCTTGGCGCGCTGCAGCGTTTTGCGCCTGCCGGCCGGCAGATTCTTGCCGGCGCGATTGATGTAGAAGGTCAACATCGAGAGCGCCGAGCGGTACGCATTGGATTTGCGCCGGCGGCTGCGCTCCGCCGAGCGTTTGAGTGAGGCGGCGATCTGCTTCGGATCGCGTCCGGTAAAAACGCGGTGTTGGAGATCGAGCGCATCGCTTTCGTGCGTAACACGCGCCGACCAACGCCGTCCGCCGCGACGCGACTGTTTGCGCCTCGACGTTCGCCGCGATGACTTTCCAGCGGATTTTTGAGCCATGACCAGGGACTTCGTTATATGAACTTTGTTGCACGGGGGTGGGGGGCCAAGCGGCCGAGGAACCAACCACCGCCGGCGCAGCTCTGTTCCAACCGGTTGCCATCTTCGTCGCTATTCGGCGGCAATGGCGTGCGCCGGCGCGCTTGCCAGACCGGCAAGACACTTCTCCAGAGCCTCGCCGCCTTCCGGATCGACCAGCGCCGCCGTGCGCGCGCTGGCAACGGCATCGGCGGCTTGTCGGACCGAAATGGCGCCAGCCAAGGCCGGCGCGATCACCTGCGTGGCAATCGCGTTGTAGTTGGCGCTGCCGCGGCGATGGGTGTCGCCATAGCCTTTGATGAGCCCGGCACATTCGGCGATCTCGATGGCAAGCTCGGCAGAAAGCGATGCCGCCTGCACGATCAGCCGCAGCCAGGCCTCGATCGCCGCTTGCTCCTGATGAAAACGAAATGTCTTGCGCCGCAATGGGCGCAGCTTGGCAAGGAAAGCAAAGCGCAAATAACCGGCAATCGAACGGCTATTGACCGCCATGGCGCAATGGCCGCGACCAAGCGCGGGATACCGTTGTGCAAGGCGCAGTAACCCCCTGGCCAGCGACGTCGGCAGGATTGAACAGACCTCATCGATGCCGGGCTTCAAGAATTCAGTCACGCTGAATGTCTGCTCCGGCTTGACGCCAAGCTCGCGCGTGATGCGCGCGAACCGCGCCGGATCGATCTTGGCCTGGGCTACGCGAATAACGTCCTCGTAGGACATCCGCAGCGCCAATTGCCGGGCCGTTGCTTCTAGCAACCGGCCGCCGGCCGCCGCTTTGCTATCGGCGTCGTGAATCGGCCTGAGCCGCTCCAGGTAAAGCCGCGCATAGGCGCGGTCCTGGTAGGCGGCTAGCCGGCGCCCCCCCTCGGTCATTACGGCTTGCGCCGGCGGTGGCATGCCGGCGATCTCGGTTTCCAGATCGGCAATAGGAGGTGACGCGGCATGCCGGCGCTTGGTTGGTTCATGCGACAGCTGCGAGCCGGCAGCGGCGGCTGCAAATCCGGCACGGAAGCCGCGCAGATTGGCCTCAATCGCTTTGCCGTCGGCCCGGATCGCCGCCTCGAAAGCGTCGGCTGGAATAGGCAGTGCTCGCGCACCGGCGATCGCACCCAACATGACCGCATTGATCATGGCGCCAGCTTCGCGGGCGATTGCTTCGAGATCGAGCAATAGTGCCTGACGCGAATTCTTCTCCACCGCCGAGATCAACCGCTGCGGATCGTAGCGGCCGTCGCTCATCGCCATCTTTTCGACCACGAGGTACGAGCGGCTGGTCGATGCGATGGTGGTGGTGCGATCGGCGGTGATGTAGCCGCTGGCGACGGCGCGGCCCGCTTCCAAGAGTTCGCTGGCGACAAGAAGGTCGACGTCGCCAACGCCCGGCGCCAGCGCCAGGATTGGCCGCCGGTGCGATCCGACATCCCCGGAAGAAATCGGCGTCGGCACCATCTCAATATGATAGGTGGTCGCGCCGGTCCGCTGCGCGACACCCGGAATGGACGTGGATTGGACTGGGAAACCTTGGCTCGCCGCCGCGGCGACGATCCAATCGGTAAGCACGCCGCCGCCTTCGCCGCCCAGCGCGGCGATCAGAACCGAGATCGGCCGCAATTGCTCCCTCCCCCCTTGTGGGGGAGGGAAAGAGGCGCTCGGCGACACCTTTGTCGCGGTGCCCTCTGGGAGGGGGGTGGCAACCTCGCGCGCGGAGGAGTCACCCCCCTCCCTAGCCCTCCCCCACAAGGGGGGAGGGAACGCAGCGTGACGTTCCCGGCTGAGAAATCCGATAACTTGCGAGCGCAGCCGGTCGAGCGTCCGATCCCACCAATGCGGATTGGTGACGATGTCGGCGCGATAGAACGACGGGCACAGCACGGCGGCATGGGCGACCTCGCCGCACAAGCCGCAGCCGACGCAGCTTTCGATCACAGTCGCGACCGGATCGCTGCGCAGCGGATCGGGATTGGGCTTGACCGTTAATGATGGGCAGCCGGACAACCGGATGCAGGAATGGTCGCCGGTGCACAGCTCATCGTCGACGCCAAAGCGCGTTTTCACGACGCGCCCGCCACGTTTGAGTTGCTCGGCCTGCTCGATGCGGATGCGGCGCTGACGCACCAGCATGCATTCACCGTCGGCAATGATCACTTTGAGCCCGCGTTCGGCGCTCTGCATTGCTTGTTTCAGCGTCGCCGCCATCTTGGCGACGCTATAGCTGCGCACCGTGCGCAGCCATTTGACGCCAAGCGCACGCAGCGTTTTTTCGATGCTGATCCCGGTCGGTGCGCCGGTGCGATGCGTCTTGCTCGACGGCAGATATTGCTGGCCGGTCGCAGAGGCGTAGCCGTTTTGCATGATCACAAGCACGCCGTCGCCTTTGTTGAACATGTTAGAGGCGACGCCGGTAATCAGCCCGTTGTGCCAGAAGCCGCCGTCACCCATCACCGCGATCGGGCGCTTGGCCATATTCGGAGCGACAGCCGCTGCGCTGGCAAGCGACATGCCGTAGCCCAGAATGGAATTGCCCAGCGAAAACGGCGCGAAAGTCGCGAACGAATGGCAACCGATATCGGCGCTGATATGGACCGGTCCGACCTCGCGTTGGGCGAGCTTGATGGCGGCAAAGACCGGCCGCTCCGGGCAGCCGGTGCAAAAGTTCGGCGGCCGCGCCGGAATGTCGCCGAGCGCGGCAACGACGCCAGGGCGATGCGCGAGCATGCGTTCGACGCGACGCGAGATTTCAGCCGCGTCGATTCCGGCCGGCCGCGTCGCGGCAAGAAAAGCAGCGATGCCGCGCAGCATAACGTCCGATGTGTAGTCGCCGCTCGCCGGCAGAGAACCTTTGCCATAGACGCGCGTGTCGGCGCCGGCGCTGCGCAAGATCACATTGATCTGTTGCTCGACATAATCCGGCGCGCCCTCCTCCACCACGAGCACGGCGCGTTTGCCGGCACAGAACTGCCGCACCTCTTCCGGCACCAGCGGATAGGCGACGTTGAGGACGTAAATTGGAATGCGCGAGACACCGTAGAGATCGGCAAGATCGAGCCGCTCCAACGCGCGCAGCAATCCATTGGTCAGCCCGCCGAGAACGACGACGCCAATCTCTTCAGTCTCGCCGCCGATTAGCTCGTTGAGTTTCTCCTCACGAATGAATTTCTGCGCGGCCGGCAGGCGCTGTTCGATTTTCAGCCGCTCTTGGGTAAAGGTCACCGGCGGATGCGCGAGCCGGCCATAGTCGAAACGCGGCGGCCTAGCCAAGAGGCGATGCGCGTTATAGAGGCCGCGTTTGTTGTCTTTCGCGGCAAACTCGCCGGTGACATGACAGGCCCGCACCCGCAGATCGAGCATGACCGGAGCGTGGCTCGCCTCGGAGAGCTCAAAGCCTTTTTCCACCATTTGCACGATGGTCGGCAGATCGGGCCGCGGGTCGAGCAGCCAGATCGACGATTTCATTGCATAGGCGTAAGAGCGCTCCTGAATGACGCTCGCACCCTCGCCATAATCTTCGCCGAGCACGATCAATGCGCCGCCGATCACGCCCGGCGATGCGAGGTTGGACAGCGCGTCGGCGGCGACATTGGTGCCGACGATCGATTTCCAGGTCACCGCGCCGCGCAGCGGATAATTGATCGAGGCGCCGAGCATGGCCGCGGCAGCGGCTTCGTTGGTGCAGGTCTCGACATGCACGCCGAGCTCGGCGAGCAGATCCTTGGCCTCGACCATGACGTCTAAGAGATGCGAAACCGGCGCGCCTTGGTAACCGCCGACATAGCTCACGCCGGATTGCAGCAGCGCCTTGGTGACCGCCAGGATGCCTTCGCCGCGGAATGTCGCGCCGGCGCCGAGCCGCAGCGCCTCGACTTCTTTGCTGAAGGAGCGTTCCATGCCTTTGGCTTCCGGGACTTGTCTTTCACCGACATATAGCTGTTTTTCGTAAAGCGCAGCAAACGTTGCTGCCGCCGGACCGCATTGCCGCGCTGCTTGGTCTCGCAGTCCTTCGTCTCGCCGTGCTTGGTCTCCCGCACGGCTCCGGTTAGGGTGCCGCCCGCGGGGAGCGCCACCCACCGCGGCAGCGCAGGCGGCAGGCATGGACGGCCAAAGCCAAATCATCATCGAACGGGTGAACCATACCTATCGGCCGCCGCGCGGACGGCCGGTGCTGGCGCTGTCCGACGTTTCGCTTGACGTGCGTCCGCGTGAATTTCTGGCGCTCCTTGGCCCCTCCGGCTGCGGCAAATCCACGCTACTTTATCTGGTCGGCGGATTTCTGCCGACCGAAGCCGGCCGCATCGTCGTCAAAGGACAACCGGTCACGGCACCCGGTCCGGATCGCGGTATTGTATTCCAGCATTTTGCGCTGTTTCCGTGGAAGACGGTCCGAGCCAACATCCTCTACGGGCTCGAACGGCAGCGCATGCCACGCGCCGAGCATGAAAGCCGAGCGCAAGCGTTTATCGATCTCGTGGGATTGAGCGGCTTCGAAGACAGC